>JAISLJ010000055.1 GCA_031290955.1 Zoogloeaceae bacterium
TGTACCGTTGCGGCTCACTGTGCAATCGGAACGGGAAGCGCCAAAGCTGATTCTCACCGACCGCGCCCCCGGCTCATTGTTGGTCAGCCGTTGCGAAGAAGGCGAAGCCATCAAGCTGATTGGCGCGCCGCTCTGGAAAGCCTGGCGGCATGTGACGCGCAGCCCCCTCCTGCAACGGCGTCGGGTGCGGGCGATCCGGCAATTGGCATACGGCACAAAAAAGCGGACAATTTGAAAATCATGAAAGCGGACAGATTCAAAAGCTCGTAACAGCTACGGAGCGGAATAGAAACGGACGGAACGGAACACCACCATCTTCCGTGGTTGTCTACCTGCAACCCCTCGCCCCGCTGCCGCCGGATCTACAGGCGCACCGGCTACCGCTGGATATTCGCTTTCCGCTTTTCTAGGCGCGGCGACACGGATTTGGCGCGAGACTGCGCAGACCCGCTCTATCAGGCTGCCCAAAAACCACGAAAACCATTCATTTGTCACGTTTGTTTCATGTGGCATCTCATAAATTCTTTACAAAACAATGTGTTGCGTTCTGAATTATGCCGTGCGATATGCTCCTGTATGGTTTTTGGGCAGCCTGCTAAATGTATAATATGTCACGCAATTCTGATTGTGCACCCATATGCCATAATTTCCTACGAAGTAGGTATGAAAATCTTCTACTTCCAAATTGTGAACTGTACAACAATAGGCATTTTCAGGCGCTTCCCAGTCCAAGTCCAAATTCTCACACACGCTCGCACCATCTTGCCAGTCAAGATATTCAGCCGATTTACCTTTTTGAGATAGGTCAATAACAATGCCATATCCATCAGAATTCAACAACTGCCCCCAACCAATATCTGTCTTTGCGGTTTGTTTGATAGGGCCGGACTCCCTATATACTGCAAGCTCTCCATTTTCCATCTCTAATAACAGAAAAGCATCATAGCTCATGATCTCAAGCTGATCTACCCTCGTCCAGCCTACATCTTTCACCCAAAATGGATGATTTGGTGTCACGATCAGATGACGATATGTCTCTGGGTTATCGGATCGCCTTTCCTGCCGGGCTTTATCGTATTCTGATTTTGGCATAACCTGAACATACCAGACTTCCTTTTCCTCAAACTTCAAGGTTTTAAGTACACGTTTGTACTCAGGCTCTCCACAGCCATCCTCAGGTTTGGAAAGCACATAATCACCCACCTTGATTTCTTCAATGGGCCGCAATCCTTCCCGGGTGTGCACAAGCGTTCCTGCGATAAAACATCCGCCCGGGTCTGTCACCCTGCGTGTTGCTTTCAACTCTGCTTCAGCATCGGCAATCACCCGTTTGTAGAGACAATCTCCCGAGTATTCTTGCGTTTCGCATCCCGGATGATTCAGGTGGACGGAAGAAGAGTTGAGGTGAGAGACATACCACATGTTCATGGCGTCCATGGGGGTTTTACTGTTGAGAGCGGCTTGTGGCAGGAGTTCGTGCCGTGCCTTTTCCCGTTGGGAAAGGGGAGAGGTACGGATTTCCGCGCGGATTTGCGGGGCCGTGCGGGCCATGGGATGGATTTTCATGAGAATGCCTCCTGTATTTGCTGTGATGAGGGGGACGGGCCGTTTTCCGGGAGGGAAGTCCAAACCTGCGCGGAGATGATATCAAAATATCCATCGCCCGAAACAACGGCCAGCTGCATCGGGGAATATGATCATATGAGACGGGGCAGTTACCATTCCCATGATCTTCTCTCCTTGCTCCAGAACGAAAATAAAGATGATCGCATAAATAATCCCCTGGCAGGATAGGTTCTTATGGACGTTTGCCGGTCAGTCGGCACGAGACAAAAGCTAAATGCGATTGCCCTGTGTGGGGAAAACGGGCGGGGCGCGCCGCAAGTACGGTCAGGGTTTCCGCCCGAAACCTCCTCGCGGCGGAAGTCACGACGCCCGGAAGCCGTTTGGGCTTCTGACCCTCCTCTTTCCGAAACGCCTCCAACACCTGCGCCCCAAAAACATTGCCGTCCGCAGGATCATTTTTTAGGGTTTGAATTGAGGGGCATGTGTTTTGGATGCGGCTTCGGGTAAAATGCGGCGGTTTCCACTTCGTCGCTGCCTGCTTTCGTCAATGACCAGATCCCGCCGATCCTTCGCGCTCGCGCTTCTTTGCCTTTGCTGGAGCGGCGCGTCCGTTGCCCAAGAGGTCGCGCCGCCCGCCGTCGGCGCGCTCCAGGGCGCGGGAACGCAAGGAGGGGCTGGTGGAGGGCAGACGGCGGAAGCGCCTTCGCGGATCACGGCGGATCGCATCGAGGGAGAAACCGACGTGGCGACCCGCGCCATCGGCAACGCGCAATTCCAGAAGGCCGAAACCTCGCTCTCCGCTGACACGCTCACTTACCACCCGCTGGAAGACGAAATCGTCGCGGAAGGCAATGTGCGGCTTGCCCAACCGGGCGTCGAGGTGAATGGGCCATACCTGAAGCTGCGCCAATCCACGCAACGGGGCTATTTCGATTCCGCCCGCTACCGCATCCTGCGCGTGCTGGAGAACACGGGCGAGGCGAGCACGCCCGCTCCCGGCCTTTCCATTGCCTTCCCCGCCCTGCCGCCGCGCGAGAGCGTGATCTATGGCGAAGCGGCACGCATCCATTTCGAGGGCGAGAACCAGTACCGCATCGAGGATGGCACCTTTTCCACCTGCAAGCCCGGCGAAACGGACTGGTTTACCAAGGGCAGCGACATCCGGCTCGACTACGACCAGAACACGGGCGAGGCCCGCCATGCCACCGTGGTTTTCAAGGGCACGCCCATCGCCTATGCGCCTTACTTCACCTTTCCCCTCAGCAGCCAGCGCAAATCCGGCTTTCTCTCGCCCACCTTCACCTCTTCCACCCGCACGGGCTTCGACCTTGCCCTGCCCTATTACTGGAACATCGCGCCCAACTACGACGCCACCATCACGCCGCGCATCATGACCAAGCGCGGCCTGCAACTGGGCACGGAATTCCGCTACCTGGGCGCGCATCAGGACAGCCGCCTCCAGTTTGAGCTTCTGGGCAAGGACGAGCAGGCCGGCACGCGCCGCTATGCCTACGGCTTCCGGCACACGCAGAATCTGGGCCGGGGCCTCTCCGCACTTATCGACTGGAATGGCGTCTCCGACGACGAATATTTTACGGACCTCTCCTCGCGCGTGGTGCAAACCTCCCAACGGCAACTGCCGCGCCAGTTTGAACTCAATTACAATGCTTCGTGGTGGAACGCCCGCCTCCTTTCCCTGCGCTACCAGACCCTGAATCCCGGCGGCGAGATCGTGGTGGCGCATCCCTATTTCATGGAGCCGCAACTCTCCTTCAACGCCCGCCTGCCGGAATGGCAGGGGCTGGAAGCGCAATTCTTCGGACAATACACCCGCTTCGCGCATCCCAGTCTGGAGACGGGCAACCGCCTGGTCGTCTATCCGCAGATCACCTTCTCTTTCACTCGGCCTGGGTTTTACCTGAAATCGAAGCTGGGTGTGCACAGCACGCAATACCGGCTCTCCGAACGCGCTCCTGGCCTGCCCGACAGCCTGCGCCGCACGTTGCCCATCCTGACGCTGGATGCGGGCCTTACCTTCGAGCGGGAAACCCGGCTGTTCGGCAGCGCCTGGCTCCAGACCCTGGAACCGCGCCTCTTCTACCTCCATATCCCCTACCGCGACCAAGGGAATTTCCCGCTGTTTGACACGAGCCTTGCGGATTTCAACTTTGCGCAAATCTTCAGCGAAAACCGGTTCAGCGGCTATGACCGCATGAACAACGCCAACCAGCTCACGGCGGCGCTCACCACCCGCCTGATCGACCCGCATACCGGGGCGGAGCGCCTGCGGGCCGTCATCGGTCAGCGCTACCACTTTGCGGACCCGAAGGTCGGCCTGCCCGGCGAGAGGCTCTACCGCGACAAGTATTCGGATTTCCTGGCCGCCTTTACCGGGCAGGTCGCGCCCCGAACCTATGTCGACATGGCGATGGAGTACGATTTCAACGCTGCGCGCACCATGCGCTTCACCCTGGGTTCGCGCTACCAGCCGACGCGCGGAAAAGTCATCTCCATCGCCTATCGCTACAACCGCGGTTCCGTTGCCGATTTCCGCGACACGATGGACCAGATTGATGTCGCCGGGCAGTGGGCGCTGGGCGGGCGCTGGTACGCCGTGGGCCGCTACAATTATGCCTTCGACAGTTCCCGGCTGGTGGAAGGCATCGCTGGCGTGGAATACAACGCCGGTTGCTGGACGGCCCGCTTCGTGGCGCAGCGTCTGGAATCGACGGCGGGTTCGCCCAACACCAGCATTTTCTTCCAGCTTGAACTGAACGATTTCGGCCAGATCGGCTCCAATCCCATCCAGATGCTGCGCCGCAGTGTTCCTGGCTACAGCAAGATCAACGAATTGCCTTCCGGTTTCCTGCCGGAAGCGGAGTGATGATTCCCATGTCTTCCCGCACGCCTTCCCGCCTGTTTTCTCCCGCTGCGTTCCGGACGGTACGCAAAGTCTTCAGGGCCGCCCTGCCCGGCGCGTTCCTCGTCCTCTCCCCGCTCGCCATTGCGCAGGCTCAGGAGACGCCGCCATCGTTCCGGGAAATCGACCGCATCGTGGTCATCGTCGGCAACGAGGCCATCACTCAGGTCGACATCGCCGAGCGTCTGGAGAGCGTCACCTACCGCCTCACGCGCCAGAACATCCGCCTGCCCGCTCCGGAAGTGCTCCGCGAACAGGTGCTGGATCGCCTCATCATGGAAAAGGCGCAACTCCAGGCGGCGAAGGAGGCCGGGATCG
The DNA here is from genome assembly GCA_031290955.1 of Zoogloeaceae bacterium. Classification (GTDB taxonomy): domain Bacteria; phylum Pseudomonadota; class Gammaproteobacteria; order Burkholderiales; family Rhodocyclaceae; genus Azovibrio. The sequence continues at coordinate 4,805 of JAISLJ010000055.1, forward strand.
GCATTGACGACCGCCAACTGGAGCAGGAGATCACCCGCATCGCCGCAAGCCAGGGCCTCACGCTGGAGGATTACCGGCAGACGCTGGAGAGGGATGGCATTCCGCCTGCGCGCCACAGCGATCTGCTTCGGGAGGAGTTCATCCTGTCCCGCCTGCGCGACCGCGAGGTGGAAAGCCAGATCACCATCTCCGAAGCGGAGATCGACAATTTCCTGACCCAGATGCGCGCCGCCAATGCCGAGGAAGCCTACCGGGTGGCGCACATCCTCCTGCGCGCGCCGGAATCCGCGCGTCCCGAGCAACTGACAGCCTTGCAGGCGCGGGCGGAAGATATCCTGAAACGCGCCCGGGCAGGCGAGAATTTCGCGGAACTGGCCGCCTCCCACTCCGACAACCAGGATGCCTTCCAGGGCGGCGACATGGGCTGGCGCGCTCCGGATCGCCTGCCCGCCATCTTCGCGGATGCCGTGGTGGCAATGCAACCGGGGGAAACCGTCCTCCTGCGCTCCCCGAACGGTTTTCATCTCGTGAAACTCCTGGAGAAGCGCGGCAATGAGGCGGAGGAGGATGGCAATGTCCAGCAAACCCACGCCCGGCACATCCTGATCCGCATTGATGAAATTACCTCCGAGGCCGACGCCCGGCGACGTCTGGAAGACCTGCGCGAACGCCTGCGCCACGGTGAGGATTTCGCCGAACTGGCCCGCCTTTATTCGCAGGATGCCGCCGCTGCCAATGGCGGCGACATGGGCTGGGTGAATCCCGGCGACACCGTGCCCGAATTCGAGCGGGCAATGAACGCCCTGCAAGAAGGCGAGGTGAGCGAAGTCATCCGCACGCCGTTCGGTTTTCACATCATCAAGGTGGAAGCCCGCCGCCTTCAGGACATGAGCGAGGAAAAGCAACGCTTCGGCGCGCGTCAGGCACTGCGCGAACGCAAGGGGGAAGAAGCCTATCAGGATTGGCTGCGGCAATTGCTCGACCGCACCTATGTTGAATACCGCCAGGATGAGCAATAGGGAAAACAGAAAGGCCGCGCAGGACGAGAAAACGCTTGTGCCCCCAAAATCCCCGCTCGTCGCCGTTACTTCCGGCGAACCGGCGGGCATCGGGCCGGATCTCTGCCTTGCCCTTGCCCAGGAGGATTGTGGCGCGCGCGTCATCGTGCTCGCCGACCGGCATCTGCTCGCGGAACGCGCCCGGCAACTGGGCCTGGTCGTCACCCTGCGAGACTACCAGCCCGGCGCGGCAGTGGAAGACTGGCAACCCGGCTGCCTCACGGTCTGGCACCATCCCCTGGCAAGGCCCGTCGTGCCCGGTGTGCTGGATGCCGCGAACAGCGGCTATGTGATTGACCTGCTGGATACGGCGATTGCGGCTTGCCGTTCCGGCGTGTTCGCGGCGATGGTCACGGCTCCGATCCACAAGAGCATCATCGAGGAGGCCGCGTTGCCGCGTTGCCCACGCTTTCGCGGGCACACCGATTATCTGGCCGAACAAACCGGCACGCCCCGGGTGGTCATGATGCTGGCGGGCGAGACGGCGAACGCCCATCCGGACGGCGCCCTGCGCGTGGCGCTGGCGACCACTCACCTGCCGCTGAAGGAAGTTGCCGCCGCCATCACGCGGGAAATGCTCACGGAAACGCTGCGCATCCTGGCGACGGATTTGCGTCACAAGTATGGTTTTGCCCAACCGCGCATCCTGGTCGCGGGCCTGAATCCCCACGCGGGCGAGGGCGGGCACATGGGTCGTGAGGAAATCGACATCCTCCTCCCGGTGCTCGACGCCCTGCGCCAAGAAGGCATGACGCTGCTCGGCCCCCTCCCCGCCGACACCCTGTTTACGCCGCCCATCCTCGCCCAAGGCGACGCCGTGCTCGCCATGTACCACGACCAGGGCCTCGCGCCCCTGAAATACGCCACGTTTGGCCGGGGCGTCAATGTCACACTGGGCCTGCCCATCGTGCGCACCTCCGTAGACCATGGCACTGCCCTCGACCGCGCCGGAACCGGCGCCGCCCACCCGCAAAGCCTTTTCGCCGCCCTGCGCGAGTCCTGTGTCCTGGCGGACGGCAATGCCGCCCTTCGGGCGGAAAAGCCTTGCCAAACCCTTCCGCAGTAGGCCGTCCTTTTTCTATCTGATGCCGAAAGTTTCCCGCCTCGTTTCGGGCGGGTGAATATCCACCGTTACTGTCGAGTCACGACTTGACGAGAACGGTGATGCCGCCAACGATGTAAACGATTGCCCAGATGATGGCCCAGGTTTGCAAGGGCATGCCATACATGACGTGCGGCGGTTCGTCCGGGTCATAGGAGCCATCGTCCATGCTCTGCTTGTCGAAATATTCTCCCAGCTTCCAGAGCGCAACAACGCTGGCAACCGCAGCAATGATCAGGAAGAGGACGCCTACTACCCCTTTTCCCAAAGCTTCTCCAACTCCGGCAGCCAGCATGAGGAAAAGAAGCGGAACAAAGAGCGCATAGAGGCCCCGGCCTCGCGTATGGGGAAGAGGATGAAAATACTTTCTGCCGCCGGGACTTTTCTGTCCGCCTTTTGTCCTGCGTTTTCCGCATTAGCACTCTCGCCAAACGAGTGCTAGAATGTGCGCCATCCAATGATCTTGAAAGGAGCAATACGATGACGCACGCTTTGGCGCTTGCCATGCCTTCCGCCGTGGGTAATCTGGATGCCTATATCCAGGCCGCGAACCGGGCGCCCATGTTGACGGAAGAGGAAGAAAACCGCCTCGCCTGCCGCCTGCGCGACGAAGGGGATCTCGATGCCGCCCGGCAACTGGTGCTCTCGCACCTGCGGCTGGTGATTTCCATTGCCCGTGGCTACCTGGGCTACGGGCTGCAACATGCCGACCTGATTCAGGAAGGCAATATCGGCCTCATGAAGGCGGTGAAACGCTTTGACCCGGATCGCGGCGTGCGGCTGGTTTCCTTCGCCATCCACTGGATCAAGGCCGAGATTCACGATTTCATCCTGAAGAACTGGCGGCTCGTTCGGGTGGCGACCACCAAGGCGCAGCGCAAGCTCTTCTTCAACCTGCGAAGCATGAAGAATGGCTTTGAGGGCGACCAGGCGCTCTCGCCGGGCCAGACGCGGCAGATTGCCGAAAAGCTGGGCGTGAAGCCTGCGGAAGTGGCGGAAATGGAAACCCGTCTTTCGGGCTACGATCTGGCGCTCGAAGGCAATCCGGAGGATGAGGAAAGCTACGCGCCCATCGATTACCTCGCCGATTCCCACTACGAACCTACCCGCGTCATTGAGGGCCGGGAGACCGCGCGCCTGCAAAACGAAGGGCTGCAAAACGCGCTGGAAAACCTTGATCCGCGCAGCCGCCGCATCATTGAGGCTCGCTGGCTTATTGAGGAGGACGAAAAGGGTGCGACCCTGCACGAACTGGCCGCGGAATTCCAGGTTTCCGCCGAACGCATCCGCCAGATCGAAAACAAGGCGATGCAGAAGCTGCGCGGCTTCCTGACGGCCTGATTCATCCGGGGGAAGAAGGAGAGAGCAACCGTGTTCGCAGTCAAGTATTTTGTGCGGTCAGTGTTGATGAAGTTTTTGGTCTATCGTCTTCTGGAATGTTCTCCTTTCTGCGCGGAACGCGCGCATATCGGGGAGGG
>JAISLJ010000056.1 GCA_031290955.1 Zoogloeaceae bacterium
GTTCGACGCGGCGGCGAAGCCGCCGGAAATATTGCTCGAGCTACGCGACGAGGCAATCCAGGCGGCGCCTGGATATTCTGAAACGACAAAGCGCCTTCCACGTCTGTCTGGATTGCCGCGGGCCTTCGGCCCTCGCAATGACGAGGGGCGGGACGTGGTCGCCCAAGGGGACACCCGCTTGCGCGCCGCACGGCCACAGGGGGCCACCCCTACGGAGACCGCGTAGGGACAGGCCCCCGTGCCTGCCCGTGCCCGGAACGAAACGCCCGTTTCCCAACCCTCTTTTACGACATCTGTGTATGCGATAGCCCTGCGATGCGGAACCCACCGTCGAAACGAAGCCGGGAAACGGGCCGCGTTCATCCTGTGGAACGCCATGCCGCTTACCTGCTTTCATCGATGATGCGCCGAAGGATTCCGGTCTGCCGCTGGAATTCGAGGTGAAGCAGGCCACCTGTTGCGGACTCATCCCCCTCGGCGAGCTTGGCAAAGCTCCACAGACGCTCGAGGACGAGAAACGGATGTTCCAACTCGGCCCGGACTTGCGACTTGCGGTCAGGAGTGCCGGATGACGCGGATTCCGCTTTTCCGCGGTGCAACATGTGCGAGATTGGTGCGATCCGTGACCCGCGCGGTGTGCGCGAGGCCACCGGGAAACACGGAATGAACAGTAATATCAATATGTTGCAGCAATGCCCGCTGTTTTTTTGAAAGTGGCACGTCGATTGCTTTTAACCGGCCACACGGGTCTTGTCGGTTGTGCTGCCCCGAGAGAAGCATCCCCGTCTATTGAACGCCCCCGCGCCGTTATCCATTTTTACCAACCGTTACCACTGGAGAAGTTCCATGAGCAGCAAATGTTTCTTTCGCACCCTGGCGCTGGTCGGCGCCGTGGCCCTTGGATCGCTCGCGCCGGTAGCCAAGGCCGACGTCCTGGACAACATCGTCAAATCCGGCACGATCAAGGTCGCCGTGCCGCAGGATTTCCCGCCGTTCGGCACTGTCGGCTCGGACATGAAGCCGAGCGGCTACGATATCGATGTCGCCAACCTGATCGGCAAGGAGTTGGGCTCCAAGGTCGAACTCGTTCCGGTGTCCAGCGGCAACCGCGTGCCTTTCCTGACCACCGGCAAGGTCGATCTGGTCATTTCAAGCATGGGCAAGAATGCCGAGCGCGAGAAAGTCATCGATTTTTCAATCGCTTATGCGCCTTTCTTCAATGGTGTATTCGGCCCGGATGACATCAAGGTCGCCAAGGTCGAGGAACTTGCCGGCAAGACCATCTCGGTCACGCGCGGTTCGGTCGAGGATCTCGAACTGTCCAGGATCGCTCCGTCCGATGCCGTGATCAAGCGCTTCGAGGACAACAACGCGACGATTACCGCCTATCTTTCCGGTCAGACGCAACTCATCGCCACCGGCAACGTGGTTGCCGCCTCGGTAAACGAGCGCAGCAAGCTGCGCCGCCTGTCGACCAAGTTCCTGGTCAAGAATTCGCCGTGCTACGTGGGGCTGGCCAAGGGTGAAACGGCGCTGCAGGCAAGGGTCAACGAGATCATCGCCAAGGCCAGGAAGAACGGCGCACTGAACGAGATATCGCAGCGCTGGCTGCATGCCCAGTTGCCGGCAGACCTTTGACCCGCGCGCCGCGCTCGTCCGCCCGGCCTGCGCCGCCGGGCGGCGCGCGAGATTCGTCGTCATGGCCTACCAATTCGATTTTACCTTCGTTCCCGATTACGCCGGGATGCTTGCCCAGGGCGTCGTCTACACACTCGGGCTGACTGTCGTTGGCGGAACGCTTGGCATCCTGATCGGGATCGGCGGCGCCCTCAGCCGTACCTGGGACACGCGGCCGTTCGGCGAACTGTTCCGCTATTACGTCGAACTGTTCCGCAACACGCCGTTCCTGGTGCAATTGTTCCTGATCTTCTTCGGTCTGCCATCGCTCGGCATCAAGCTCGCCGGATGGCAGGCCGCCATCCTGGCGATGGTGCTCAATCTCGGCGCATACAGCACCGAGATCATCCGCGCCGGATTGCAGGCCACCCCGCGCGGGCAGATCGAGGCCGCCGACTCGCTCGCCCTCACGCGCTGGCAGATTTTCCTGCATGTCATGCTGCGCCCGGCGTTGCGCAAGGTCTGGCCGGCACTTTCCAGCCAGGTCGTCATCACCATGCTCGGATCGTCCGTGTGTTCCCAGATCGCCGCCGAGGAACTGACCTTCGTCGCCAACTTCATCCAGTCGCGCAACTTCCGTGCCTTCGAAACCTACTTTCTGACCACGGCGCTGTATTTCGCGCTGGCCCTGCTCGTCCGCCAGGCGATGCATCTGGTCGGCCGCTACCTGATCGTGCGGAGACCGTCGCCATGATGTCGTTTTCGCTGTGGGACATCGTGCGCAATCTGCTGGTCGGCGGCGCGCTCACCCTGCTGCTTTCGCTGGCGGCTTTCGTGCTCGGCGGCGCCACCGGGCTGGCCGTGCTGCTGGCCCGCATCGGCAGGCGGCGCGCGCCGCGCGCGCTGGCGCGGATGTACATCGAACTGTTCCAGGGTACGCCGCTCCTGCTGCAATTGTTCACTCTGTTCTTCGGATTATCGCTGTTCGGCCTGGACGTGCCGGCGTGGCTGGCGGCCGGGTTGGGCTTGACGCTGTTTACCAGCGCTTTTCTCGCCGAGATATGGCGCGGCTGTGTCGAAGCGGTGCCGCGCGGGCAATGGGAGGCGAGCGCTTGCCTGGCTTTGACCTACCGGGAGCAGATGCGCCACGTGATCCTGCCGCAGGCCATGCGCCTGGCCGTCGCGCCAACCGTTGGCTTTGCCGTGCAGGTGGTCAAGAGCACCGCCGTCACCTCGATCATCGGTTTCACCGAATTGACCAAGACCGGCTCGATGATCGCCAACGCCACCTATCAGCCGTTCCTGGTTTACAGCCTGGTGGCGCTCGGCTATTTCGTCCTCTGCTACCCGCTCTCCCACTACGCAAAATCGCTGGAAAGGAGGCTCCATGCCGCTCGTTAGCACCCGCCGCCTGCACAAATTCTTCGGCAGGAATCACGTCCTGCGCGGCATCAAGCTCGACGTCGAGGAAAGTGAAGTCATCGCCATCGTCGGCCGCAGCGGCTCCGGCAAGAGTACCTTGCTGCGCACCCTCAACGGGCTGGAAAACATCGACGACGGCACCATCGAGGTCGACGGGACGGTACTGCAAGTCGACCACGACGATCCAGGCGCGCTGCGCGCGTTGCGCCAGAAGGTCGGCATGGTCTTCCAGCAATTCAACCTGTTCCCGCACCTTTCCACCGGGCAGAACGTGACGCTCGCGCCCAGGGTAGTCAAACGCACGCCGCGCGAAGAGGCCGAGGACATCGCCCGGCGCATGCTGGAGCGCGTCGGCCTGGGCGAGAAGTTCGACGCGTTTCCCGACCAGCTTTCCGGCGGCCAGCAGCAGCGCGTGGCGATCGCCCGCGCGCTGGCCATGTCGCCCAAAGTGCTGCTGTGCGACGAGATCACCTCGGCGCTGGACCCGGAACTGGTCAACGAAGTCCTGAGCGTCGTGCGCCAGCTTGCCGACGAAGGCATGACGCTGATCATGGTGACGCACGAAATGCGCTTCGCACGCGAAGTCAGTGACAGGCTGGTTTTCATGCACGAAGGCCGCATCCATGAATCCGGCTCCCCGCAAGAAATGTTTTCGAACCCGACGACCCCGGAATTCGCCAGCTTCATCGGATCGTTGAATTGAGATTTCCAGGATGACCGCCGCCATGCACACGCCCCGGACCGCCGACCCCGCCGTTCTTCCTTCCTGGGCCGCGCGCGCCGTCAACCTCGCCGATCCGCGCCTGGGCGGCGAGGCGCTTGCCTGTTCCGACGACTTTTTCGCCCCGATGGCGCGCCTGCTCGATCCGGGGCCGGCCTGCTTCATCCCCGGCAAGTACGACGACCACGGCAAATGGATGGACGGTTGGGAGAGCCGCAGGAAGCGCGCCGCCGGCCATGATTGGTGCATCGTCCGGCTGGGCTGTCCGGGCCGCATCTTCGGTTTCGATTTGGACACCAGCTTCTTCACCGGCAATTACCCGCCGGCCGCGAGCATCGAGGGCTGCCCGGCGGACGGCGATCCGGACGGTGACCACTGGCGGGCGCTGACGCCGACCGTGGCACTGCAGGGCAATCGCCACCACTTGATCGAAGCCGGCGGCGCGGGCGATATCGTCTATTCGCACGTGCGGATCAACATCTTTCCCGACGGCGGCCTTGCCCGTCTGCGGGTCTATGGCCAGCCGCTCCCGCAAAACCCGCAAACCGGTCCGGAAGGGTGGATCGACCTCGCCGCCGCCCGCCACGGTGGACGCGCCGTCGCTTGGAACGACGCGCACTACGGCGCCGCCGCCAACCTGTTGCTGCCCGGACGCGGCATCGACATGGGCGATGGCTGGGAAACCCGCCGACGGCGTGAACCGGGCCATGACTGGTGCCTCATCGCGCTGGGCATTCCCGGCACGGTTCTCCGTATCGAGGTCGACACCGCGCATTTCAAAGGCAATTTCCCCGACCGGTGTTCGCTGCAAGCTGCCTGGGCGCCCACGCTCGACGAAGCGGCGCTACCGGCACAGTCGCAGTTCTGGCCAACGCTGCTGGCGGAAAACGCGCTTGCCGCGGACAGCCTGCGCACGTTCATCGCCGAATGCGACGCACCGGTCAGCCATGTTCGTTTCAATCTGCATCCCGACGGCGGCGTTTCGCGCCTGCGCCTGTGGGGGCTGCCCGCGCGGGAGGCAAGATGACGCTACGGCCCGCCGCCCTGAGCCGCGGCGCCTTTGCCCTGTTCGGCGAGATCATCGAGACCGCCCCGGAGCACCGCTCATTCCCGGTCAACGATGGCACGGCCCGGCGCTTCCACGACCTCGCCCGCCTCGACCCTGGCGAAGGCGGCCGGCTGATCGTCAGCATCTTCCGTGCGCAGCCGCGCCGCTTGCCACTCGCCATCACCATGCTCGAACGCCACCCCAAGGCATCGCAAGCCTTCATGCCGCTCGGCGGGCAACCGTTCTTCGTGGTCGTCGCGCCACCCGGCGAACATGTCGAAGCGGCAAAGGTCCGAGCCTTCCTGGCGCATGGCCGGCAGGGCGTCAACTTCGCCCCCGGCGTCTGGCACCATCCACTGCTCGCCCTGCGCGGTGAAAGCGATTTCCTGGTCATCGACCGCGATGACCCGACGGGCAATTGCGAGGAACGCCGGATCGAACAGCCGTTGCTGCTGTACCCGGATCCGCAGTCGGAACTCGTTGGCGAGGCGCTATGACGCGCAAGAAACACATCCGTCATGCGGCGCCGCCGGGCGAGAGCGGAAACAATGCGCCGGAACGGCGCCAGGCAGGCGCTGGCGGTATGAATTCGAGATCAACACGACACAAGGAGGCATCATGCACCTGACACCACGGGAAATCGAGAAACTGATGCTGCACACCGCGGGCGAGCTGGCCAAAT
>JAISLJ010000057.1 GCA_031290955.1 Zoogloeaceae bacterium
GGCGCCTCGGTATTGTTCCTGCCGCCGTACAGTCCCGACCTCAATCCCATCGAACTGATGTGGTCGAAAATCAAGGCGATTCTGCGCAAACTCAAAGTCCGCACGAAAGAACTTCTTGACCAGGCCATCGCCCAAGCTTTCAGCGCCGTCACCCTGTCCGATATATCTGGATGGTTCAGGCATGATGGATATGCGCTACATTAAATTGAACTGCTATAGTGGCGCGTTGCGCCGTGGGGAACGGCCCCCTCACCCGGCCCTTCGGGCCACCCTCTCCCCCCAAGGGGGCGAGGGTGAGGATGTAGGCGCGTTCGCGTCGAATCGTGGAAGCGGATTGCCGTGTCGCTCTGCTCCTCGCAATGACGACAAAGTGGGGAGCATCCTGCTCCCCCGTGGGATGCGTGGGGGCGGCTTCCAGTCGCCCTGTGGAATGGAAAGGGCGGCAGGATGCCGCCCCCACCTTTGAAACCATCCGCAACAACGAGACCAACACGCACAGTCATGCCCGCAACAACGCGCCAAACCTCCAACTTCCCGGCATTGCGAGGGCCGCAGGCCCGTGGCAATCCACATCCCATTTCCGCTTCGGGGCGTTTGCTTTTCTCTCCCCCCGCCAAGCGTGGGAGAGAGAAGCAAACGCCGCAGAGATACTACTCCTCCAGCCGCTCCAGCATGCCGCGTATGCGGCCCATGGCTTCGCGCTGTACGGCTTCCAGGCGCTCGAAGCGGATGGCGGTGCGGCTGTCGCCACGGCCAGCGGCGTGGTTGGAAACGAGGTTGATGGCGGCGTAGGGAAGGCCCAGTTCCCGCGCCAGCACGGCTTCCGGCATGCCGGTCATGCCCACCACGTCAGCGCCGTCGCGCTCGAAGCGGTCGATCTCGGCGGCGGTCTCCAGTCTTGGCCCTTGGGTCGCGGCATAGATCGCGCCATCCTTGAGGGCGATGCCCGTCTTCGCGGCGGCGGCAATCAGGCGCATGCGCAGCGCGGCATCGTAGGGTTCGGTGAAATCGACATGCACCACGCGACCATCCTCGCCATCGAAATAGGTGGACTTGCGGCCCCAGGTGTAATCAATGATCTGATGCGGGATGACAATATCGCCGGGCGCGAGGTCGGCGCGGATGCCGCCCACCGAAGCTACGGAAACGATGCGCGTTGCCCCGTGCGCCTGCAAGGCCCAGAGATTGGCGCGGTAATTGACCTTGTGTGGCGGAATGGCATGACCGTGACCGTGCCGGGCAAGGAAGACGACCTGCGCGCCTGCGAGCAGGCCGAAGGTCAGTGCCCCGGAAGGTTCGCCGTAGGGCGTGCGCGCCACTTCCCGGCGCGAGACTTCCAGGTTGGAAAGTTGGGTCAGGCCACTGCCGCCGATGATTGCCAGCATGATGAATCTCCTTCGCCTTTCAGGTGGCGCGTCGCGCCAGCAACGAGGCCAGCACGGGCGTGACGCTGTTCAGGGCGGGAAGGGAGCGGCGCAGCCGGGTCAGTTCCCGCCGCGCATGCTCCGGGGTTTCGAGTTTCCGGTACTGCGTGTCCGGACGCTCAACCGTAAACGGCAGGTCGGCGAGGCTCCCGGCAAGGTGATGGCGCATGAGCATGTCCCGCCCCAGATCCTTCGCCTGCCAGGGAATGGCGCTGCGATCAACGAAATGCGCGTAGCCGACTTCGGGCAGGCTTGCGGCCAGTTGGGCGGCATGGCGCTGCATGCGCTCCCGGTAGGCGGCGACGGCGGCCTCCTGTTCCCGCGCATCCGTGGCAGTCACGGTAGTCGCGCTTGTCTCCTGTGGCGCGCCCATGAGCCAGCACAGGACAGCTTCCGGTCGGAAATCCGCGATGGCGCGGGCAGCTTCCCCGGAAAGATCCGCAAGATCCGCTTCCAGGAAGCAAACCTGATCCGCCTGCGTTCCCAGCCGTTCCCGCGCCGCCGCAAGGCAGGGCGGCAGGATATCCAGCGCCAGGATGGACAAACCGCGCCCGACCAGCGCCCGTGTGCCGAAGCCCAGGCCGCAGCCGATTTCAAGCACCCGCCCGACCTTGGCCGGGATTTGCGCCGCCATCCAGTCGTAATCCCCTCGCCGGGCGTAGGTCGCGCCTTCACTTTCCCAATAGCCGAGAAAATCGGCAAGCGCCTGCGTCACGGTCTTTCCCCCGGTTTTTCCGCATAAATGGCAGGCAGGTTGCGCCATGCGCCGCCAATATCCATGCCGAATCCGAACACGAAGCGATCCGGTACGCGCAGGCCGACGAAATCGGCGGCGACCGGCTTGGGACGTCCGGTTTCCTTCTCGACGAACACGGCGCTGAGCACCGAGCGCGCCCCCATCTGCCGAATGCGTTCGCAGATGGTCTTCAGGGTAATGCCTTCGTCGAGGATATCGTCGACCACCAGCACCACGCGATCCGCCAGGGAAATCCAGGGGCCGATGCGCCAGGTGAGTTTTTCCTGCCCGTGCAGCTTTTCCCCGTAACGGCTCACGTGCAGGTAATCAAAATCAAGCGGGAAATCGAGTTGGGTCAGCAGGCGTCCGGCAAAAGGCACCGCGCCGCTCATCACGCAGAGCATGACCGGATTCTCGTCGGCAAGCCGCGCCCGGATGCGCGCCGCCACATCCGCGACCGCCGCCTCCACCGTCGCGGCGGAGTGGATCAGCTCGGCCTCGGCAAGGAGGGCGCGCGCGGCGGCAGGCGTCATAATGGAACTTTCCGCTCGTTCAGGTACGCGGCGAACTCCGCGCCCACTTCCGGATGCCGCAGGCCGAACACCACCGTCGCCTCAAGATAGCCCAGCTTGGAACCGCAATCGTAGCGGTCGCCCAGATAGCGATAGGCGAGCACCTGTTCTTCCGCAAGCAGGGCGGAAATGCCGTCGGTGAGCTGGAGTTCCCCGCCCGCGCCGGGGCTTGCCGCCGCCAGGTGATGGAAGATGCGCGGCGAGAGGATGTAGCGCCCGACCACGGCGAGATTGGAAGGCGCCTCGTCCGGCCGGGGCTTCTCCACGATGGCGCTGATCTGCTCCACCCGCTCACCGATGGGCCGCGCCGCGACGATGCCGTAGCTCTGTGTCTCGTCCGGGGGCACTTCCTGCGCGGCCAGCACGGAACAGCGATAGTAGTCGAAGGCGTCTGTCATTTGCTTCAGGACGGCGGGCTTGCCATCCAGGAGATCGTCCGCGAGCAACACGGCGAAGGATTCATCCCCCACCACGTCCCGGGCGCAGAGCACGGCATGCCCAAGCCCCAGGGCTTCCGACTGGCGGATGTAGACGCAATTGACGCCCTTGGGAATGATGTTGCGCACCACATCCAGAAGCCGCGTCTTGCCTTTCTTCTCCAGTTCTGTTTCCAGCTCGAACGCCTTGTCGAAATGATCCTCGATGGCGCGTTTGCTGCGGCCCGTCACGAAGATGAGATCGGTGATGCCCGCGGCAATGGCTTCCTCGACGGCATACTGGATCAGGGGCTTGTCCACCACCGTCAGCATTTCCTTGGGACTTGCCTTGGTGGCGGGCAGGAAGCGGGTGCCCAGCCCCGCCACGGGAAAAACGGCCTTGGTGATCTTTTTCATGGGTTCCTCAGCGTGTTGCCAGCATCAGGTAATTGACGCTCGCGTCGCGGCGCAGGCGATGGTTGCGGGAAAGCGGGTCGTAGCAAAGGCCCTGCGGCGGCTGCGGGGCCAGCCCGGCGGCACGGCACCAGCGGGCAAGCTCGGAAGGCCGGATGAAGCGGGCGTACTCGTGCGTTCCCTTGGGGAGAAGGTTCAGGAGATATTCCGCGCCCAGGACGGCGAGAAGATAGGCTTTCGGCGTCCGGTTGAGGGTGGAGAAAAAGACTTTTCCACCCGGTTTCACGAGTTGGGCACAGGCGCGCACAAGGCGCGCTGGCTCCGGAACATGTTCGAGGAGTTCGAGACAGGTGACGGCATCGAAGGATTCCGGTTCGGCTTCGGCCAAATCCTCCGCGGCAACCTGCCGGTATTCGACTGCAAGACCGCTTTCCAGAAGATGCAGGCGGGCGACGCCCAAGGCCTTCTCCCCGAGATCGATGCCAATCACATGCGCGCCCCGCGCCGCCATGCCCTCGGAGAGCAGGCCGCCGCCGCAGCCGACATCAAGGATGCGTTTTCCGGCCAGGGGCAGGTGGCGCTCGATCCAGTCGAGGCGCAGGGGATTGATGTCGTGCAGGGGACGAAACTCGCTGTTGGGGTCCCACCAGCGATGCGCCAATGCGCCGAATTTCGCAAGTTCCCCAGGATCGGCGTTGGGATGATGTTCCGGCATGGGTTTTATGAATGCGTGGCTCAAGGTGAGGCAGGGTAAAAGGAAAACCGGCACAAAAGGAAAACTGGCGCAAAAAAGCCCTGCGTGGCTGGGCAGGGCTTTTTCAGGAATCGCGGCAGCTTACTTGGTGACGCTGGTATCGGTGGCGCGCGTGCCGATCGCCTCGATTTCCACGCGGCGGTCGGGTTGCAGACAGGCAACCAGCTTCCGGTTGCGACCATGCTCCGCCCCCAGGCCGTTGCAATCTTCGCCGGTCACGGGCTGGGCCTCGCCACGACCTTCGGTGTAGATCAGGTTGTCCTCGATCCCCCTGGAGATGAGGTAACGCTTGACGGAAGCGGCACGGCGCTCGGAAAGGCGCTGGTTGTAGGCTTCCTTGCCGATACGGTCGGTATGACCCACGGCGGTGATGACTTCCAGATCAAGACCACTCACCTGTTCCACCAGTGAATCCAGTGCGGCACGGCCTTCTGGGCGTAGGACATCCTTGTTGAAATCAAAGAGCGCGTCCGCTGGCAACGTGATCTTCTCGTCGGCGGGCTGGACAGGCGGCCGCACAGGCGCTTGCTGCCGCGGCGTGGCAGCGACTGGCGTCGCCGCAGGCGGCGCGCAAACGCTGGCGCTCAACAGATCCTTGTCGCACTGGCAACCCGCCGGATCGCTCGCGGCAGCGGCGGGCGTCCAGTAGCCTGTCCGCCAACAGAGACCTGTGCCGCTCGTCGCCACCGCGCCGCGCTGGTCAATAACATAAACACGGTTTTGCGCCTGTACCACGCCAATGCTGGCACACAGGGCAAACACCATGAAGCTTGTTGCAATTTTCTTGTTCATCTCGAAATCCTTGCGAATGGAAAGGGAAGCCAGGAAATCAAACGGTCATGTTGCCGCCGTCTCCTGGTCAAAGGGTGAAGCTCAGCCTATTCTGCCATAGGCTGCGGGCGTTTTTCAAACTTATCGTATCGGCATAGGCTGCTTGCCCTTCAAAAACACAACACGCGCCCTCTACCCAGACATGGCTCACATGCTCGCGTCCGGCACAATACACCAGATGGGAGACAGGGTCAAAGCATGGCTGCAATTCCAGGGCGGAGAGGTTGATGGCAACCAGGTCGGCGCGTTTTCCTGCCTCAATGGAACCGATTTCCCGCTCCAAACCCAGCGCGCGCGCGCCGTAGAGAGTTGCCATCCGCAATGCGGTCCAGGCGGGAAGATTTTGCGCCGCGTGTGTTGCGCCCTTGGCGAGCAGACTCGCCAACCGCATTTCCGCCAGCAGGTCGAGCCGGTTGTTGCTCGCCGCGCCGTCGGTGCCCAGTCCCACGTTGATGCCGGATTCCAGAAGACGCGCTACGGGCGCGATGCCGCTGCCCAGCTTCAGGTTGGAGGTCGGGCAATGGGCGATGCTGCAATTGGCGCGCGCCAGCAATTCGATCTCGCTGGTATCGAGATGCACGGCGTGTACGCCGATCAGTTGTGGCCCCAAAAGGCCCAGCCGCGCCAGACGGGCCAGTGGTCGCACGCCATGCCGTTCGCGGTGGACGCGAATCTCTTCTTCGGTTTCGTGGATGTGCAGGTGGATGGGCAGTTCCAGTTGGTCGGCATAAGTGCGAATCTTCCCGAAACTCGCGTCCTGCACGGTATAGGGCGAATGCGGGGCAAGGCAGAAATGGATGCGCGGATGCTCTTTCCAGACATCACGGGCGGCCAGGCCCTTGGCGAGGTAATCCAGCGCGTCGCTGGCGTAGGGCGAGGGAAAATCGAGCGCCAGGATGCCCAGGACGGCGCGCATGCCCACTTCCACGGCGGCTTCGGCGGCGGCTTCCGGGAAGAAATACATGTCGTTGAAGCAGGTGACGCCCCCCTTCAGCATTTCGGCGCAGGCCAGCCGTGTGCCATCGCGCACAAAACGGGCCGAGACGTGCGCCTGTTCGGTCGGCCAGATGCGCTCGGACAGCCAGCTCATCAGCGGTAAATCATCCGCAATGCCGCGCATGAGACTCATGGCGGCGTGGGTATGCAGGTTGATGAGTCCGGGAAAAAGCAGGTGCTCGGCAAGCTCGACACTTTTACACGCGCCATATTGCGCCCGTGCCTGCGCCGAAGGCAGGAGCGCGGCGATGCGCCCATCCTTGATGGCGACCGCGTACCCTTCCAGCAGGGCAGGCGTCTCCTTCTCGACCTGGGCAATCCAGCGGGCGTGGAGGATGAGATCCGGGGTCATGCGCATCTGCTCGCGCTCTCTTGCCGGATGCGCGCGCTTGCCGCGCTTGTCGGACGCGAACATGATCCGCGCCGTGCCTTCGGAACGATGGACGCATGCCGGGCGCTGGAAAAAGGAAACCGGGAGAGGAAGGCGTCACACACGGAAAGGCCCTCGGGGAAATCACGCATTGGGAAGGTTCCTGCCATGTTCGCCTCAACCGGGAAACTTGCGCCAGGCGAAGAGACGGGTGGGCTGCCATCCCAGATGCGTGTAGAAGCCGAGCGCCGGGACGTTATCGGCATCCGCCAGGAGTTGCAGGCGTCCTGCGCCACGGCTGCTTGCCCAGTCGCGGGCGGCGTCGAGCAGCCGCCGCCCCAGTCCGGCGGAACGGCAGGCAGGACGAATGACCACATCCTCGATCCAGGCCGAAGGCGCGCCACTTGCCGTGGAAATGACGAGCTGGACACTGACCATGCCCACCACGCCAGCTTCGGAATGCCGCGCCACGAGGATGACTCCGTTCTCTGGCCGCGCCAACAACATCGCTAATCCCCGCGCCTGCTTTTCGGCATCGGGCTGGAAATCCTGCTCGATGGAAAACAGGATGGACAAGAGTTCGACCAAGGCAGGAAGATCGCCCACCGAAGCAGGCGTAACGGCAATGGACATGACCGGCATCCGTAAGAACATGAAAGACGCATTCTAGCGGAGATCCGGGGCGGATGGCGGATGTCAGGAACCAGATATCCAAGGGCAGAACAAAATACTACAAAGACGCCGTTCCATTACTGGGTCCCTGCCCCCTGAGCACGATGGTTCTGAGCGTAACTTCACCCTGCATATGGAGGGCGCGCATGCCGTTTTTTTGCGCGCCCAGAACATCGGCTTGCAGATTGTCGCCGATGTGGGTGATGTGGGCGGGAGCGGTTCGGGAAAGTTCGGCCATGCGCTGGAAAATGCATGGATGCGGCTTGGCGAAACCGACCTCGTTGGAAAAGACCATGTACTCAAAAAACACGTCAATGCCCAAATGTGCCAGTGCCCGGCGCATCAGGTCGCCATGCAGGCAGCCCGTATTGCTGATAAGGCCAATGGCGTAGCCCCGTTCCTTCAGCGCCGCGAAATGCTGTGGCGTGTCCGGGTCAATCAGGCAGGGGGGGAAGATTTCCAGAAGCGCGGCTTGTTCTGCGTACAGTCGTTCGAGCGTCTCCGAATCAGGGGACGGGCATCCGGCGGCCTGGGCGACCATCGTGACCCGTTCTGCGAACAGGACATCCCGTCCGCGCGCCTCGGCGATCCGGTCCGCCTGCTGATCCTGCATCCGGGCCAGCCGGTCGAAGGCCTCCGGGGAAAGCATGGAACACAGCAGGGTACGCATGCGTTCATTGCGCCGCGCCTTGAAGCCGGGATGGCTCCGGATCAGCGTGCACCACAGGTCAAAGCTGAGAAGACGGGTGTCGGGGGAAAGCATGCGCATATCCGTGGGAATTCCCTGCGATCCGCAGCCAAGGTACAGTTGCATCCCGGACAAGCCTATCAAGGGCGACCGAGAACGACCGAGGACGACCGAGGACGACAAAGAACGGCGCGACTGCAAATCCGCCGCGCCGCGTCATCATGGCCATCATCTCGGCCCCTTGGACGGAAAACATCCTCTCCCTTGGGGAAAGAAAAATTGCCGTCCACAGGACACCGAGACTTACTGGTAGTGCAGTCCGCCGTTGATGTTGAGCGTGGCGCCGGTAGTGAAGCCGGAGAGTTCGTCCGCAAGGAAGGCGACGGCAAAGCCGATTTCTTCTGGCTTGGCGAGCCGCTTCACCGGCACGGAGTCAATGATGCCTTGCAGGATTTCCGGCTTGATCGCCGTGACCATCTTGGTGGCGACATAACCCGGCGCGATGGCGTTGACCGTCACGCCCTTGGTCGCCAGTTCCTGCGCCAGCGCCT
>JAISLJ010000058.1 GCA_031290955.1 Zoogloeaceae bacterium
GAGATCAAGGCTTCGATCCGGGAACGCGGCCTGGACGCGCCGCCGCCCATCACCCAGCGTCCCGGCGCGGATCACTACATCATCCGTAACGGCGGCAACACGCGACTCGCCATTTTGCGTGAACTGTGGGCAGAGACGAAGGACGAGCGTTTCTATCGGCTCTCCTGCCTGTTTCGCCCTTGGCCGGGCGAGATTGTCGCGCTGACCGGGCATCTGGCGGAGAACGAACTGCACGGTGGCCTGACGTTTATCGAGCGCGCCCTGGGCGTCGAAAAAGCCCGCGAACTCTATGAAGCCGAGGACGGCAAGCCAATCTCGCAGGCGGAACTGGCGCGACGGTTGAAGGCCGCTGGTTATCCTGTGCCGCAACCGCATATCAGCCGGATGCGAGAGGCCGTCGAATACCTGCTGCCCGCCATTCCGAATGTGCTCTATGGCGGTTTAGGGCGACCGCAGATCGAGCAACTGACCCGTCTGCGACACAGCGCCGCCCAAACCTGGGAGGCACATGCCCGCAGGAATAGGGCGGGCGAATTTCCCGCGCTGTTCCAAGATGTCCTGTCTGGTTTCGACGGTAACACGAGCAATTTCATGCTGCCACGAGTGCAGGATGAACTTATTGGAGAAATGTCCGATTTGCTTGGCGTGGCCTATGACACGCTGGCGGCGGAAGTCTTCGTTGCGGACAAGCGCCATCAACTGCTCAGCACGAAACCCGTCGCGCCGCCTGTCCCCACACAATCCACACAACAGACCACATCAGCACAGGACACTGCCCCTGCCGTTCCCGCTTTTCATGGTCAAACGCCAGAGGCCAAGCCCGAACACATCACAAGGAACACAGGGAAGCCGCAAAACCAGGAGGATGACGGCAACGACGAACCCGGTGAGGCAGTCGTTCCTTCAACGGAAACGACGGAACGCCTGCAATCCATCCAGCAAATGGTGGGCGACCATGCTGGAGAAGCGGACGGTTGCCACGAAGAGGCGCCACAGACCCTTCCGGTTCAGGTCGAGGGCCTCTACCCGCTCACCGACATCTGGCGCATCGATCCCGGCCTGGACACGCCCGAATGCCTGCGCGCCCACATTGCCCAATTCGCCCTTGAGATCGCCCATGAAGCGAGTCTCGACACGCAAATCGTGTCAAGCGAAAGCGGTATTGGTTTTGTTTGCCTGCCACAGCCTGAACCCGTTTCGGATTTTGCCCGCGCGGTTTTTGTGCTGCTGCAATCCCTGAACGATCAGCCCTTGCTCATTGGAACTCTCGAATCCCCGATCCCGCGCCTGAGCGACGAGGGAACCTTGAAACTCTTTCGTCTTTCGCGCCTCGCCCGTCGTTTGCGGGAATTAGAAGCCAAAGCCGCCGACCTGCCAGAACCTTGAGGCCGCGCCGTGTCGGAACCCAACCTGCTCAACCATGCGCTAATCGCCCAAGTGCTGCACGACCTGCACAACGGCCAGATCCGGCGCATCAGGGCGATGGGGTTCGACGAAGCCGTTCTCGAAGCCCTGAAGCATCCCGCCATAGCCAGTATGCTCGCTAACTCGACGGTCTCGTGGTGTTCCGTCACCATCAACCACGACGCGATGCGCTGCCTGCTCCAGCGAGTATCGGAGATCGACCACGAAACCGACGAAATCGACCGCCTCCTGCGATTGGGCGCCACCACGGAGATCCTGGGCGAATTCTACGGCCTGACCAATCAGGAAGTCGCGCTGCGACGCACGGTCATTGGCCTACCCAAACGCAAGGGACGCCACAGGATGCTCTCTGACGAGGAAAGCACCGAGCTATGGCGGCGCTGTCGGGCAACCGTCCGACAAGAACAGATCGACCCGCAGGATAAACGGGCCATCTTGCGCATGGCGGCGGACATGGCCGAGCAGATGGCGCTTCCCCTTGCGGTGATCTGGAACGCGCTCCGCAGCTGGATCAAGGCAAAACAATTCTGAACACTCGCTCATGAATGCCCCACCGAACCGCCTGGAAGCCCTGGCAAAGGATGGTTTCCTCTACAGCGGCAACCGGCACGAGAGTTTTCCACGCGCGTTGCTGCTGGATCGATGTCTCACGCCACTGGAGCGCAACGCCTGGTTGGTCTTGCGCCTCATGCTGAACGCAGACGGTATTACCGCTTTTCCCACCTATGACCAGTTGGCGGTCTACCTCGCTTCCATGCCCTGCGCCACACGCGCCTCGCACGAGACCGTGGCGCGGGCGCTCACCATGCTGCGCCTTACCCGCTGGATCAGCCTGGTGAGACGCCGAAGAAACACCAAGAATGGACGAATACAGGGCAATCTCTACGTTCTGCACGATTCCCCCTTGACGCCCTGGGAGGCCATGCAGCTTGATGCGGAATACCTGGGTATGGTCGGCAAGGCGCTGAGCCACGCCAGCAAATCCATCCAGCGCGTCGGAACACACGTCCTCAAGGACATCTCGGAAGACCCGATGCTCAGGAACAAGGTCTTGCCGAGCCGCCTGCAAATCCTCATCGCGCAACTCTCAGCGCAAGGTTGGAAAGGCGCGCCAGAGGCGGAAAGTTACCCACAGAGTGAAAGTTATCCACAGGAAGAGGCCCGTCACGATTCCGAAGAGGCTCAAAATCCCCCACTTCGGAATCGTGGAAACCCCACTTCGGAATCCGAACTGGGCGCAAACCCACGCCAGACGGCGGTACTGAATCCGAAGTGCGATAGTACTAGTACAGTACGTAGTACTTTATATATAAAAGAAATACGTACTGTACCGCGCCCGCGCGAAGGCGCGCGAGAAGAATTGCGCTTGCCAGAACGCTTTGGAAAACTAAAGCCAGAACAACAATCCGGGGCGCTGACGGCGCTAGAAGCGGTAGACGCGGCGCTACACCAAGCGGTTCTCAACGAGTGGGACGCCCGTTGCCGGGCCAACACCGTGCGCAATCCCGCAAGCTATCTGTTTGGGATCGTCCAGAAAGCCTTGCGCGGGGAGTTTAACGCCTGGGCAGGCAAGGAAGCGCAGGGTACGCCAAAAGCGCCAGAAAACCCGCCAAAAGCGCCAGAAACACCAGAAACGCCGACAATAAAGGCCCAAGCAAAATCAAAGCCGACGGCTGAGGCAAAAACCGTCGATGCGGAAACGGCGCAAGAACACCTGGCTAGGCTCAAGTCAATGTTGCGTCGATCCAGGCCGCCGTGAAATAAATCTCCACTACGGCGCCGCCCGGTTTTAGCCAAAATCACGCCACAACATCAAAGACATACCCCAACGACTTAATCCGGGGTTTTGGGCGCACGATTTTGAATCCATACTGCATCAAAAGAACGGGTGTTTTCGCAGCAATGTCTTTGGTATTTTTGCTTGTCTATAGCGCGCCATCAAATGCTATACCACTGGTATAGCAGACATCCTTGGAAGCGCATTATTTTAGCGAATATCACCAAGTCATGTCCTGATTCCGCTGTTTTCATCCCGTGTATCATGATTTTGCCCCGTCCCTCCACGTAAAGACCCGCTGCCCTAAAAATGTCAATGTTTTGAATCGGCTCCTGTCCCCAGAAGTTCTCTCGACACACCGACGCAGAGCAGCGCGCCGGAAATTTCGAGCGCGATACAAGACGGCTTTCTTTGGACGCTTACGAAGGTTGAGGAAAGTTTGCGGCTTCGCCGTGGGCGTGTCACGTTCCGCCCAATTACAGACTTTGGCGTCATCCCCGAAATAAGCAGAAAAGCGTCAGGCAAGGGCGGTAAGTTGAAATCGGGGGAGAAGTTTGTCCGCACGAAGGTTGAGCAACACGCGCTGGCGTCTTGCCGCAACGGGCGCGCGGCGGTTTTTCCCCAGGGCTTATCCAAGGTTATCCACAGTTTTTGTGGACAGACGTTTTCCCGAATGCCTTTACTCCCCAGGGGTTCTTTTCTCGAAATTCAGGCTC
>JAISLJ010000059.1 GCA_031290955.1 Zoogloeaceae bacterium
GATTACCAAAGTCACCCACCGGCTTTCCAATTCCGGCTATGTCACAGAAGCAGAAATGGAAATCCGGCTGGAAGGCGAGGCGCGCGAGGCGGAGGAAGCGGAAGGGGCGGAAATCGGGGAAGAATGAAAAAAAGGGCTTGCGCTTCTGTATATTGTATGTATAATACGGTTATGGAACTGACCTATGACCCCGAGAAACGCATGACCAATCTTGCCAAGCATGGCATTGACTTTGCGGATATCGAAGGCGTTTTTTACGATCCGCTCGCCTTGACCCGCGAGGATCGTGATCATGACGAACTCCGCTTCGTCACGCTCGGAACAGATGGATTCGGCAGAGTGCTGGTGGTCGGTTACACGTGGCGCGGCGAGGATGTCCGCGTGTTTTCGGCGCGAAAGGCACAGCCGCAAGAGCGCAAGAGCTACGCAAAAGGTGAATGGCATGGAAAATGAACTGAAACCGGAATACGACTTTTCCGGGGCGAAGAAGGGGCCGGTGCTTGACCCCAAAGGCAAGACGCGCATCACGGTCTGGATTGATGATGATGTTCTTGCCGCCCTGCGCGAGCGGGCGGGAAAAGAGGGGCGCGGCTATCAAACCCTGATGAACGAAACCCTGCGGGCTGCCTGCCTGCCGGATAGCGCGGGCGCACCCGTCACGGCGGAAACCCTGCGGCGCATCCTGCGCGAGGAATTGCAAGCTGCTTGAGTTCAATCCGCGTCGGCAAGCCGCGAGCGGGCGCGGGCTTCCTGGCCCAATTGCGCTTCCTTCAATTTCTGGGTGACGAGGAAGGCCAGCTTTTTCTCATCCATGCCGGGCGCGGGATTGACCACGATGTTGACCGTCAGTCCTGCGGACGGCGTACTCATCTGATTGCCGTTTGCGGCGCCGGGCGCGGCGAATGCTCCGGTCAGCGCGGGCATGGGCTGCATCGGCGGCATGGCCATCATGCTGCCCAGGTTGGCGAGCGGGGCGCGAAGCGCCGACAAAATGCCCTCGGAGAGCCGCGTCACCAGCGCGAGCGGGCCATCCTGCGCGTTCGCCATGCCCATCTGAAGCCCCTGCATGGCAAAGCCGCCGATCTCCATCATCACTTTCGAGGGCGAGGCGATGCCCAGGGCGTCCTTGATCCTGCTCTTGATGTCTTCCCCGACGGCGGACACCAGCGCCTTCACCTTCTCCCATTTTTCCTTCAGGCCCTGCCAGAGGCCCTCCATGATCTGCCCGCCGATCCCCACCAGCATTTGCGGGGCCTCGAAGAATGCGGCGCGGATGTTCGCCGGGGCCGCCGCGAAAAAGCCGTAAATCGCCTGCCATGCCGCTTGCAGGCTGGTGACGAGGGCATTCCACACAGCAGAAAATCCGGCCTTGATGTACGCCCATGCAGCGGCGCACGCCGCGCCGATGGCTTGCCAACCCGCCGCCAGGCGCGAGGCAATATCCGAAACGTGCCAAGAGATATCATTGACCAGGCTCCTCCATCGGGCGGATACGCTCGCTGCCATTGATGCCGCGCCGTCCTTCGCCTTTTGCCACGCCGCGCCCAAATCCAGCGCGGCGATGGCTTCTGCTGCCCAGCGCCAGGCGGCAACCAGTCCGCCGATGATGGCGATGACGGCGCGGATCGGCACGAGCACCAGCCACAGGGCGATTACGAGCGCCTTGCCGATCAGCCAGATGATGCCGCCGATGATCTTGCCCAGCGCATAGCCAGCGCCGCCGCAGGAATCCAGCGAGATGCCCAGTTCCCCGAACCATTCGATGACCGGGCGCAGCGCGTCCGCCAACCATTCGATGACCGGCGCGAGGGTTTCGGATGACGAGGCAATGGCGGCAAATCCGGCCCGCAGGTCGTCGAACACGGCGCCCAGCATCGTCCAGAGTTCCGTGAATACGCCCAGGATTTCCGTGACCACCGGCCCCGCCATCTCGGAGACGCCCGCCCAGAAGCCCGCGAAAAACGCCTTGACTTTATCCCAGTGTTTTATGATGAGCCAGGCCGCAAGCGCCACGGCGGTGATTGCCAGAACGATGGGATTGGTCAGCGCCGCTGTGCCGCCCGCCAGCATCGCCACGCGCAGGGCGGCAAAGCCAGCGCGCACGGCGGTGAATGCGACGCGAATGGATTTGAGAGGATGCACAATCGCACCGAATGCCCACGCCACAGCCCGCAGCACGGCGACGAGACCATGAAACGCGCCCACGGCGGCCACGGCGCGGGCCGGGGCCAGCAGCGCCCAGAACGCCTTGAGTTTTGTGCTCGCAAAGCCCGCGCCGACGGCAAGCCGGGGGAACATCGCAGCGATGCCGCCGACTTGCCACAGCAATGCCGCCGCATGCAGCATGCGGAATATTTTTACCAGATGCAGGAAGGGCGCAGCGGCGAGCAGCGCGGTGTAGGAGACCGCGAGCAGGCCGATCTTGAACGCCAGCAGACCGACGACGATCCTTACAATGCCGCTTGCAAGTTTCTGATTTTCTCGTACCCATTTTGAGAAGCCGCGCAGCATCTCGGCGATGCTTTCGATCAGTTCGCGGAACGGGCCGTTCACAGAATCAGTGAGCGAAATCGACAAGTCTTCCCACGCGGATTGCAAGGTTTTCAGCGCGCCCAGGGTGTTGTCCGCCATGATCGCGTGGGTCTTGGCCGCCACGCCCGCCGAATTCTGGACGATCTTGATGTACTCGCCCAACTTGTTGCCTTCCGCCAGGCTCGTGAGTTCCGCGCCGGACGCGATGGCATACTGCCCGAACATATCCTTGACGATGCCAATCTTGTCTGCCGTGCCCATGCCCTGCATGGCGTTATTCACATCGGCAAGAATTTCCGGGATGGCCCGCAGGTTGCCGCTGGAATCCTTCGCAGAGACGCCCAGCTTCTTCAGTGCCCCCGTTCCGGCGGAAAGGCGGGTAATCATTGCCCGCAGCGCCGTGCCCGCGTTGCTGCCCTGGATGCCAACGTTGCCCAGCATCCCGGACATCGCGGCGGCCTCCTCCATGCTCATCCCGGCTTCCTGCGCGATGGGCGCGACATATTTCATCGTTTCCGCCAATTGCTCCAGGCTTACATTCGATGTCGTAAATGCCATCGTCAGCGTATCCGCGACGCGGGGCATTTCGGACGCATCGAGCTTGAATGCAGACAGAATGTTTGAGGCGATATCCGCAGTGCGTTGCAAATCCACATCGCTTGCCCTGGCCAAGTCCAGCGTCGATGGCATGGCGTTGAGAATTTTATCCTTGTTGAATCCCGCCATCGCCAGGAATCCTTGCGCTTGCGCGGCTTGCGATGCGGTAAACGAGGTTTCCGCGCCGAGCTTCCGGGCTTGCTCGCGGAGTTCCACCATCGCTTCGGAATCTTTATCAAGGCGGGCCAATGCCTGTGTCTTGCTCATGGCGGCCTCAAACTCGATCCCGACGCGCAGCGGTCGGGCGGCAAGGTAGGCCAGGCCCGCAGTTTCCATCATTTGCCCGCGCAGGCGGGCGCGGTTGGCTTCGTTGGCGGCGATGGCCGCCTGCGATTGCCCCAGCGCCCGCGTTGATGCGCGTAATCTGTTCAGCAGTTGCTCTTGGCGCTGGTATTGATTGTTCAGTTGCGCCAGCGCCGATTGCGAAAGGTTTGAGCCGTTCTGGATTTGCTGGTGCAGTTGCTGCTGGCGCTGGCGAAGATCGCGTGTCGCCTGCGAGATGCGCTGCATGACGCCGCGCAGATTGCCGAAAGCCGCGAACGCGCCGCCTGCCGACGCGCCGATGACAATGGACAGGGCCAGGGAGTTTGCCATTTTTGATTTCCTCTCTATACTTCAGGCCATGAGCAAGAAAGACCACGCCACAGAATTGGAGATCGAGAAAGAGGTGATCCGCGAGGAAGACACCTTCTGGGGTCTTGTCATCGTGTTCAACGTCATCGCCTTCCTCGTGATCTGGGTCTGTTCCGGGTCGTTTCTGGGGGCGCTGGCGCTGACGCTTGTTGGATCATTCGTCTTCGGCGGCGTCCCCGCGTTTGTCATCATGCTTGCTGAAAGCCTGCGCGGTTTCAGCAAGCCGCCCGCCGATCACTGACCTTCCGCGCCCGGCAAGCCGCCGGGCGGGTAGCCTGCGAGGATTGTTTTCGTGCGGGTTTCCGGATCGCCCTCCAGCAGGCCCATTTGCGCCAGCGCCCCGACGAAGAGCACGACTCCGGGATCATCCAGATTGATTTCCGATGCGGTCTCGTAGGCTTTCATCGCCGTGCGCAAGGTCGCCTTCTGGATCGGGCCGAATTGCTTCAGAACCGGGTGTTCGGCGGCGAATTCGGGAACGTCGAAATTGTCGAGGATGATTTGCTCGGCGAGCGTGAGCAGGCGGCGGAATCCGTAGTGGGTGAGGGGGGGCGGGGCGATGGGGCCGTTCGGGATCAGCCGTTTTCCATCGCTGTCCGCCAAGACGCGCCAGGCGAGGAAATCGAATGTCGCCGGGTCGAAGTCCGCCGGGGCGGGGATGCTGTTCTGCATGCCGTTTGGGGAATCCGCGTAGCCGTTGATTTCGCCATCGTCGTTGTATGAGAGATACATGGTTGATCCTTTCTGTATAAATTCGGACCCTCGCCCCCTTGGCGGGAGAGGGTGGCGCGAAGCGCCGGGAGAGGGACTTTTACCCTCGCCCCCTTGCGGAACCTCACCCTCGCCCCCTTGGGGGGAGAGGGTGGCCCGAAGGGCCGGGAGAGGGAGTTGTTCCATGCGGAGCGCAGCGACGGTAACTTTCCCCAACCTTTCCGCAATGCGACCGCCCAAAGAAACATATGCGGCGCTTTGCGCCGAAGGATGGACGCCCTCTCCTGCCCCTGCCGGGGCATCCTCCCCCGCCAAGCGTGGGAGGAAAAGCATGCGGCGGCGTGGGCGGTCATTTCAATGGAACCAGCATCAGATAGCGAGGTAGGCGTTGAATCGCACGCCGCCACTTTCCGACGAGGTACTCGTCGTGAATCGCGCGCCGCCCACGCAAACCCCTCGCGCGGTCTGGTTCGCGTAATTCTTTTTGAGGCTCGCGGTAACGGCATTGTTATTGGTGCTGAGATGCCTCGCCTGGGCAGTGCCCGTACGGGATTCCGAATCGCCTGCGTTGCTGCCCAGCAATATAACGAGAACCAGTATCTCTCCTTCAGCATATTGTTGGCTGGCATTAGTACCATAGGAAATGCCGTTTGCGCCACTCTTGCCCACCCAGCCACTGGTGTTGGTGTAAACGAAACCGGTGAGATTAGCGTCGTTGGTTTTCTTGGCAAAGCGGGTGGGGTTGCCGTCCAGCGTGGCGCGGATTGCGGCCTCATTGACTTGCAGATAGGAACTTTGTGCCAACGCGGAGCGCGCGCTGGCGTTTTTGACGGCGTGCCACAGCGCCAGCGACGAAGCTGCGATGATCGTCATGGCTGTCGCGCTGGCAAGCGTCGCCGCCCACGCGCTGGTGTTGGCGATCAACAGCGGCACGGCAACCTCGGATGCTGCGATGATCGTCATGGCCGTTGCGCTGGCGAGGAGGGTGCTCATGCTCTGCGGGCTGACGACGAGGGCGCTCATGGCCGTTTCCGATTGGGCGATGAGATTGGCGGCGGACGCATCGCGGAAGATGATCTCCACGGCCACCGGGTCTGCGAGGGTTTCGACCAGGGCAAACTGGTTTCTGGGCAGCGCAATCCACGCGGCGAATTCGCTCGCGGACATCTCCAGGATCATCGCCGTGCGCTCGGCGCTGAGCGCCTGGTATTGATCAACGAAGTCGTAGGCTTTCAACATGGCGGATTGCAGGATTTTGGTTTCCGGCGTGGCGCTGGCGGGATTCACGGCAAGAATATCGGCGCGCATTGCCGCGAGGAAATCCTGCCGGAATTGTTCGAGGTTATTGCTCATGGTGTGCTCCAGTAATGGGTGTGCGGATCCATTTCCCCTCCCCCGCTTGGCGGGGGAGGGTGGCGCGAAGCGCCGGGAGAGGGCCGGCGGTGGCATGAGCATGAACGCTTGGGCAAGCTCCCGCCGCGCCTCATCCGCCTTCGGCGTCTTCTCCACGGCTTATATATGACTGAGTTTCAATGAGGTGAAAATCATGAGGAAAAAACTTTCGCGTCTGGCGGTCGTTCTGGCCTGCGCCATGACACTGGCCGGGAACGCCGCCGCCGAGCGGCTCAAGGACCTGGCGACGGTGCAGGGCGTGCGCAACAACCAGCTCGTCGGCTACGGCCTTGTCGTCGGCCTCGACGGAACCGGCGACCAGACGACGCAAACGCCGTTTACCACGCAGAGCATCATCAACATGCTGGCGCAGCTCGGGACAACCTTGCCGACAACGCAGTCGATGCAATTGAAGAACGTGGCGGCGGTGATGGTCACCGGCAACCTGCCGCCGTTCGCGCGCATCGGCCAGCAGATCGACGTGACCGTCTCGTCGATGGGCAACGCCAAGAGCCTGCGCGGCGGCACCCTGATCATGACCCCGCTCAAGGGCGCCGACGGGCAGGTCTATGCGCAGGCCCAGGGCAACCTGATGGTCGGCGGCGCGGGCGCGCAGGCCGGCGGCAGCCGGGCGGTGGTCAATCACCTGCTGGCCGGACGCATCGTCGCCGGCGCCACCGTCGAACGCGAAGTGCCGACCGCGCTCGGCGCGGGGCCGTATGTCCACTACGAGATGGTCGCCACCGATTTCGGCACCACGCAAAGCGCCGTCGAAGCGATCAACAAGGAAATGGGCCAAGGCACCGCCCAGGCGCTGGACGGCCGCGTGATCCGGGTCACCGCGCCCGCGGACGCGGACGCGCGCGTCGCCTTCATGGGACGTCTGGAAAACCTGGAGATCCGTCCGGCCAAAACGATGGCCAAGGTCATCATCAACCCGCGCACCGGCTCGGTCGTGATGAACCAGATGGTCACCATCGAATCCTGCGCCGTCGCCCACGGCTCGCTCTCGGTCGTGGTCAGCGCCCAACCGCAGGTCAGCCAGCCGAACCCGCTGTCGGGCGGACAAACGGTGAGCACGCAGCAATCCGACATCTCCATCAGCCAGGCCGGCGGCGCGCTGATGTCCGTCAAGGCCGGCGCCGACCTGTCGCAGGTAATCAAGGCCATCAACGCGCTGGGAGCGAATCCACAGGACCTGCTATCGATCCTGCAAGC
>JAISLJ010000060.1 GCA_031290955.1 Zoogloeaceae bacterium
AGTTCCATCTTCTTCTCCTTTCCTTGTCTTGAGCGAATCTACCACTTCCCGCAACACCTCACGCGCAAAAAACAGCGGCCAGCGTGAAAATTGAATCGAATCGTCCGGGATGCGACATCTAGCACGATGAGTTCTCCACCAAAAATACCATATTCCCGATCATATTCACGAAGGATGCCACGCCAAGTATAGGCATAACGCGCTTCAAGCTGCTTGACGGGAATCACTTCGCCATGAAAAACGCGGTGAATTCCATCGCCAACAGGCCCCGCATTGTGATAACGCCAGTAAGGAGCTTGATCTGGCTGATTCCATGGAGCAACCGTCCAGCCCCTTCGATACAGCATTTCTTCCGGGTTCCGCCTGCTTTCAAGGTAACGGTATTTTTTGCGCCCCAAGAATATGGCCGGATTTCCATCACTCTCATAGACAGACCAGTTTGCATAATCTTCAATCTCATAGATACCCATTCCTCGTATTTTTTCGAGTGGCGATGTGATCCTGTATTCATATTTTGGGAACAAGCGCATCTGGTAAATCCCTTCGACATTGTTAACCGTTTTGAAAATGTATTCTCCTGCCTCCGTTTGGCAGAGGTGCCTGAAATAAGATTCAGCAGTATCTTCCCGGTTTTGATACCAGTGCAAAATAAAATAAAAAGGGACAGGCTTGGGGACTTGATCCGGCAATTTCAATGCGTGCGTGTATTCGTAGGCCGCAAGTTCTTCCGGATTCGTTGGTTGATTCCAATCATGTCGTTTGCTCTTCGCGGTCCAGCCCTTGGGGAAATCCGCCCCTTCGCCCTGGTTCGCAATAAAGATCACCCATTCCTGCCCCATCGGACTCAGCAACACGACAGCGAATAGCGCAAGCAACAGTTTCCACTTGTTGCGCAAGAAAAATCCGCGTCCTTGGCGGTCTGCTTTTTGCGTCGTTCGCGTCATTTTTGTTTCTCCTTTTGCGGAAGATTCGTCAGCGCAGGCAGAAACAGGGCCTCTGACCGCGCTGGTTTTCGTGGAAAATCAGGGCATGGGCGATGTTGAAACGCGGGAACTCTTCCTCATCCACCGGCGGCGTTTCCCCACGAATCCCGAAGTGTGACCGCGCGGTTGAAGATAGGCGCGTCGGGGCGGGAATCAATCGGGTCTACGGCGAAATAGCCGTGGCGCTCGAACTGGAAGCGTTGTTCCGGTCGCGCTTCCTTGAGGCCGGGTTCCAGTTGGGCGGTGACGGCGCGGCAGGAATCCGGGTTGATGTCGGCAAGGA
The DNA here is from genome assembly GCA_031290955.1 of Zoogloeaceae bacterium. Taxonomy (GTDB): domain Bacteria; phylum Pseudomonadota; class Gammaproteobacteria; order Burkholderiales; family Rhodocyclaceae; genus Azovibrio. Next base: position 1,267 of record JAISLJ010000060.1, read on the forward strand.
AATCGTCGCCGTTCGCGCCGGGCGCGGCAGCCCGGAAGAGGCGGTCATAGAGCCGCACTTCGGCGGCATGCGCCCACGCTACGGCAACCCAGTGCAGCGTGCCCTTTACCTTGACGCTGTCCGCGCCGGGCGTGCCGGACTTGGTGTCGGGCAGGTATTCGCAGAACACCGTGGTCACGTTGCCTTCGGCATCCTTCTCGCAGTCGGTGCATTTTACGATGTAGGCGTATTTGAGCCGCGCCAGCGCGCCGGGGGAAAGGCGGTTGTAACCCTTGACCGGCGCCTCGCGGAAATCCTCGCGCTCGATCCACACTTCCCGGGCAAAGGGCAGGTCGCGGCTGCCCAGTTCCGGTTTCAGGGGATGCCTGGGGGCGGGACAGGCTTCTGCGGCCCCTTCCGGATAATTGGTGATGACGAGCTTCACCGGGTCCAGCACGGCGATGCGGCGCTCGTCCTTTTCGTTCATCACTTCGCGCATGCAGTCTTCCAGCAGGCGGTAGTCGATCAGCGAATCGGATTTGGAGACGCCGATGCGTTCCATCAGCAGCCGAAACCCTTCCGGCGCGTAACCGCGGCGACGCGCGCCGATCAGCGTCGGCATGCGCGGGTCGTCCCAGCCGGAAACCTTGCCCTCCGCCACCAACTGGATCAGCTTGCGCTTGGAGAGCACAACATAGGTGAGATTGAGGCGGGAAAACTCGTACTGTTTCGGCAGCGGACGCCGAATCAGCCTGCCCTCGGCCAGCCGTTCCAGCAGCCAATCGTAAAAGGGGCGCTGATCCTCGAATTCCAGGGTACAGATGGAATGGGTGATGTTTTCGAGCGCGTCCTCGATGGGATGCGCGAACGTGTACATGGGATAAACACAATAGCGGTCGCCGGTATTGTGGTGGCTGACGTGGCGAATGCGATAGATGACCGGGTCGCGCAGGTTGATGTTGGGCGAAGCCATGTCGATTTTCGCGCGCAACACATGCGCGCCATCGGGAAATTCCCCGGCCTGCATGCGCCGGAAAAGCTCCGTGTTCTCGGCAACGCTCCGGCCGCGATCGGGGCTTTCCTGTCCCGCTTCCGTCAGTGTGCCGCGGCTGGCGCGCATCTCTTCCGCGCTCTGGCTATCCACGTAGGCATGCCCGGCCTCGATCAGGTATTCGGCGCAGGCAAGCATCTGGGCGAAATAGTTGGAGGCGAAATAAAGGTTGTCTTCCGTCCCGTCCTTCCAGTCAAAACCCAGCCAGCGCACGGCGGCAAGGATGGCATCCACATATTCCTGCGCTTCCTTCTCCGGATTGGTATCGTCGAAGCGCATGTGGCAATGGCCGCCAAACTGCCGGGCCAGGCCAAAATTGAGACAGATGGATTTGGCGTGCCCGAAGTGCAGGTAGCCATTGGGTTCAGGTGGAAAGCGGGTGCGGATGCGGGCCGCGTCCGGCGGCGCTTCGGCATGGCTTACCGCCAGTCCGGGCGTCCCCGACCAGCGGCGGCCCGCATAGCGGTCGGCGGCCAGGTCAGCCTCGACAATGTTGCGAATGAAATGGACTGGCGGCGTTACAGGAGTCTTGGTCACGGCAGTGAGCGCGGATGGCGCGGGAATCAAATGGCCGATATTGTACCCAGTCTCACAATAGAAGACTTGTGAAGATCGTCCTGCGAGTCCTGCGGACAGCGATTTTTTTACAAAACCACGGAATTGTCCTGCGGACGGCAATTTTTTTACAAACCCGTGGCGTTTCACGGGCGGCGCTTTTCCACACGGCGCGAGCGCGCCGCAGTTCGGAGGCGCTCCTGAAGCAGGTTTGCTGGCAGAGTTCGCTGATGCGACCCACGGGACGTTTCGTCCGGCATCCTGGGCGGGTACTTGGTGTCAATATGGATGAAGCCCGGCACATCGCGGTCTACGATGTCTGCGTATGCGATGATCCTGGGAAATTGCCGTCCGCAGGACCCGTGCGATAATGCCTCCCTTTGCCGTTTGAAGTGGGCGGGATGTCGCATACGTTCTGGATGCTCTTTCTGGTCGGACTCATCAATGGCGTGCATTGTGTCGGCATGTGCGGCGGGATCTTGGGCGCGCTCTCAATGGGGGAAGCGCCGCGGCTGCGCTTGCATCTGGCCTATCACCTGGGACGCATCGCCTCCTACATGCTGGCCGGCGGCATGGTCGGCGCGCTGGGGGCGGGGAGCGCGGCGCTTGCGGAGCAGTGGCCGTTGCGGCTCTTCTTTTTTCTCTTCGCCAACCTGATGCTGGTGGCGATGGGTCTCTATCTTCTGGGACGCGCCCGTCTGCTGGCGCGGGTGGAAGGATGGGGGAAGCGCCTGCTCTGGCAGCGTCTCCAGCCGCTGGGCAAGCGTTTCTTGCCCGTCCGGCGCGTGACGCAGGCGCTGCCCCTGGGCCTGCTGTGGGGCTGGTTGCCGTGCGGTCTCGTCTATGGCGCGCTTGCGACGGCGCTGGGCGCTTCTTCCGCCTGGGAGGGCGCATTCTGGATGCTGGGCTTCGGGCTGGGCACACTGCCCAACCTGCTTTGCGCGGCGCTTCTTCTCTCTTTTACGCGCCGCTGGCTGCAATCCGCCACGCTGCGCTTCCTGGCGGGCGGAATGATCCTGGCCTATGGACTCTATGGCCTTTATCATGTCCTCCTCGCCTTTCTCCGGAGTTCCCCATGAGCGACGCCTCCAAAAGCGATGCCTCCAAAAACAACTACAACTGCCGTCCGCAGGACCCGCAAGGCTTGCGGGACGAGCTTCCCATCGCGGGCATGCACTGCGCCAATTGCGCGCTTCGTCTTGAACGTGCCCTGAACGCCTTGCCGGGCGTTTCGGCCCGCGTTGATTTTGCCAGCGAAACGGCGCGGCTTTCCCTTGCGGACGATGTTGCGCCGGAGACGGTGCTGGCCGCCATCGCCCAGGCGGGTTTCTCGGCGCCGCCACAGGTGCTGGAAATTGCCATCCACGGCATGCACTGCGCCGCCTGCGCGGCCCGCATCGAAAAAACCATAAACGCGCTGCCCGGCCTTGAAATTCACGTGAATTTCGCCAGCGAACGGGGCCGGGCGCGTTGGCAGCCGGGTCTTGCCACGCCTGCCGCGCTCCTCGCCGCTGTGACGGAGGCCGGATTTGAAGCCGCGATCCTCACGGAGGCAACCAGGGCGGAGGAAACGGCGCGCAAGGCAGCGCTCCAGCAAGCCGAGCGCCGCCGCTTTCTCATCGCTGCGCTCCTCTCCTTTCCCCTGCTTGCGCAGATGCCGTTCATGCTCGCGGGCGAGGGGGCGCATGCCGAACTGCCGCGCCTTCTTCAGCTTGCCCTGGCCACGCCCGTGCAGTTCTGGGTAGGGGCGCGTTTCTATGTTGGCGCGTGGAAGGCACTGAAGGGCGGCGTTGCCAACATGGATGTGCTCGTCGTCCTGGGAACCAGCATGGCATGGGGCTTTTCCGCCGTCGTCACGCTTCTGGGTTTACCAGAGCATGTCTATTTCGAGGCGGGCGCGGTGGTCATCACGCTGGTCTTGCTCGGCAAGCTCATGGAGGCGCGCGCCAAGGCGCGGACGCAGGACGCCATCGAGGGTCTTGCCCGCCTGCAACCGGGCACGGCGCATGTCGAACGGGACGGCAGTTGGCGGGATGTCCCGGTGGGCATGCTGATGCCCGGCGACATCTTTCTCGTGCGCGCCGGGGAGACGGTGCCGGTTGACGGGACGGTCGAGGAAGGCGCCTCCAGCGTCGAGGAGGCCATGCTGACCGGCGAGAGCCTGCCGGTGCGGAAGATGCCGGGCGATACCGTGCATGCCGCCACCCATAATGGCGAGGGCTTGTTGCGTTGCCGCGCCACGGGCGTGGGGGAGGATACGCGCCTGGCGGGCATCATCCGCCTGGTGCGCGAGGCGCAAGGCTCGAAGGCTCCGGCGCAGCGCCTGGCCGACCGGATTGCCGCCATCTTCGTCCCGGTGGTGTGCGGCATTGCGCTCCTGACCTTCATCGGCTGGTGGAGCCTGGGCGACGGGGGATTGGCGCGGGCGCTTATCCATGCCGTCGCCGTGCTGGTCATTGCCTGTCCCTGCGCGTTGGGGCTGGCGACGCCGACCGCCATCATGGTCGGGATGGGCCAGGGGGCGCGGGCGGGCATCCTGATCCGCAATGCCGAGGTGCTGGAGCGCGCCGAAAAGCTGGCCTTCCTCGCGCTGGACAAGACCGGCACCCTGACGCAGGGCGCGCCGCAGGTCACGAACGTGCACCCCATTGCAGAGGAGATGACGCCGCAACACATCCTCGCCTTGGCCGCGGCGCTGGAGCGCGGTTCCGAGCATCCGCTTGCCCGCGCCATCCTTGCCATGCCGGAGGCCAAAGGCGTCCCGCCCGCGCGTGAATTCCGGCTTTCTCCCGGTTTTGGCGTGGAGGGGATTGTCGGGACGGAAACCTTGCGCCTGGGTGTGCCGGAGTGGGCCTTTTCCGCGCTCTCCGAGATCGAGGCGCTGGCGGAGAAGATCGTTGCCTGGCGGGCGGAGGGATGGGCGTTTCCCACGCTTGCCGCGCTGGAGGAAATCAAGGCGAGGATTGCCGCCTGGCAGGCGGAGGGAAAGAGCGTTGTGCTCCTGGCGAGCGCGGGGCCGGAACGCAAGGCCCTGGGGATCATCGCCCTGGCCGACCCGTTGCGCCCGACCACGCCCGGCGCGCTTGCCCGCCTGAAGGCGGCGCGCATCCGCACCGTCATGCTCACGGGCGACAACGAGCGCACGGCCGAGACGATTGCCCGGGCAACCGGCATTGTCGAATTCCAGGCGGGCATCCTGCCCGAAGGCAAGGCCAACGCCATTGCCGCCCTGAAGAGCCGGGCCGGGGGAAAGCTGGTCGGCATGGTGGGGGACGGCATCAACGATGCTCCGGCGCTTGCCGCCGCCGACGTGGGCTTTGCCATGCGCGCCGGCTCGGATGCCGCCATGCGCGCCGCCGACGTGACCCTGATGCGCAATGACCTGAACGCCATCGTTGACGCGTTGGCGCTTTCCCGCGCCACATTGCGGAAGATTCGCCAGAATCTTTTCTTTGCGCTGGTTTATAACGTGCTGGGCATTCCACTTGCGGCCCTGGGTTTTTTGAATCCTGTGCTTGCGGGCGCAGCCATGGCGCTTTCGTCGGTTTCCGTCATCACCAACGCCCTGCGCCTCAAACGCTGGCGTCCCGCAATGCCTGCCGACGGCAACCTTCCGCACACAAGCGGCATCGTCCGCGCGTAACACGAACGCGCCCGTCGCATCCCGCAGCTTCGCCAAACGGCGCGTTTTGACAGAGCCGGGGAACCTTCGCCGCCAATTTGCCGCCAAGCCGCCACCCTCATGGCGTTTTCCCCTACTGGCGAGAGGCAGAAAGCGGGAAAGTGCCTGCCTTTTCCCCTTCTTCGTCCCGGAAGGATGCTAGAATCCTCCGCTTCCCTCGCCGCCCGCGGCGCTTGCCGTCCGCATCCCGATGGCACAGCAAACCAATCGAACATTCTTTGGAGAAACACATGAGCGCATCCCTTTTCAGTGCCGTTGAACAAGCGCCACGCGACCCTATCCTTGGCCTGAGCGAGGCATTCAATGCCGATGCCCGTCCGGAAAAGGTGAATCTGGGCGTCGGCGTCTATTACGACGACAACGGCAAGCTGCCGCTCCTCGCAGCGGTCAAGGCCGCCGAGGAAAAGCGCCTCAAGGCGCAGCCGCCGCGCGGCTACCAGCCCATCGACGGCAACGCCGCCTACAACCAGGCCGTGCGCGAACTGGTCTTTGGCGCGGGTTCCCAACTGGCGACGGATGGTTCCGTCATTACCTTGCAGACCCTGGGCGGCACCGGCGCACTCAAGGTCGGCGCAGATTACCTGAAGCGCCTTTTGCCACAATCCACCCTCTACCTGAGCGACCCTTCCTGGGAAAACCATCGCGCCCTCTTCGAGGCCGCGGGCTTCGCGGTCGAGAGCTATCCCTACTATGATCCGGCCACGCGCGGTGTCAATTTCAGCGCCATGCGCCAAAAACTCGCCTCCCTGCCGCCTTCCTCCATCGTGCTCCTGCATGCCTGTTGCCACAACCCGACCGGGGCCGATCTCACGGAAGGAGAGTGGCAGGAAGTGGCCGCGCTCGCCAGGGAAAAGCGCCTCGTGCCCTTCCTGGACATGGCCTATCAGGGTTTTGCCGATGGCATCGAAGCGGATACTGCCGCGCCCAGGGCCTTTGCCGCGACGGGTGCGCAGTTCTTCCTCTCCAGCTCGTTTTCCAAGAATTTCTCTCTCTATGGCGAACGGGTGGGCGCGCTTTCCATCGTTACTGCGGGGAAGGAAGAAGGCGCGCGGGTGCTCTCGCAGGCGAAGTGCGTCATTCGCGTCAATTATTCCAACCCGCCGACGCATGGCGGGGCCATCGTGACCGCCGTGCTTACCGATCCGGAATTGCGCGGGCAGTGGGAAAATGAACTCTCCGGCATGCGCGAACGCATCCGGTCCATGCGGGCAGGGTTGGTCGAAGCCCTGAAGGCAGCGGGCGCGGCCCGGGATTTCTCCTTCATTGCGCGCCAGCGCGGCATGTTCTCCTACACGGGGCTGACGCCGGAGCAGGTGGAGCGCCTCAAGGCCGAATTCGGCATCTATGCCGTCTCTTCGGGCCGCATCAATGTGGCGGCGCTGAACTGCAAGAACCTGCCGGTCGTGGCCCGGGCCATTGCCGCTGTGCTTTGATCCGGAAGGCATTCATTCCCGAAGGAAGATGACATGACGGCTCGCATCCTGGATGGCAAGGCGCTGGCGGAAGAACTGCGGGCGGATTTCCAGAAGCGCGCAGCGGCGCTCGCCACGCGAAGGCATCGCCCCGGCCTTGCGGTGTTGCTGGTCGGGGAAGACCCGGCCTCGCAGGTCTATGTGCGCAACAAGGTTGCCGCCTGCGCGGCGGCGGGCATTTTCTCGCAAAAGCTCGTCTATCCGGCGGACGTGGCGGAAGCCACGGTACTGGCGCAAATCGCTGCGCTGAACGCCGACCCGCGCATCCACGGTATTCTCGTGCAACTGCCGCTGCCGCGCCACTTCGACGAACAGGCCGTGCTCGAAGCCATTGCCCCGGAAAAGGATGTGGATGGCTTTCATGCCGAGAACATGGGCGCGCTGGCGCAGGGCAGGCCCCGCTTCATCCCCTGTACGCCCTACGGCGTGATGCAGATGCTCGCGGCAAACGGCGTTGATCCTCTTGGCCAGGAGGCCGTGATCGTGGGCCGTTCCAACATCGTCGGCAAGCCAATGGCGCTGCTGCTCATACACGCGGGCGCGACGGTGACGGTGTGCCACTCGAAGACGCGCGACCTCGCCTGCCATACCCGTCGCGCCGACATTCTCATCGCGGCGGCGGGCAAGCCGCGTTTCATCACCGCCGACATGGTGAAGCCCGGCGCGGTGGTCATTGACGTGGGCATCAACCGTCTGCCGCCGGAAGCAGGCGGCAAGCTCTGCGGCGATGTGGATTTCGAGACGGTGCGAGATGTTGCTTCCCTGGTCTCGCCCGTGCCCGGCGGCGTCGGCCCGATGACGATCGCCATGCTGCTGGCGAACACCATCGAAGCGGCGGAACGGGAGGCCGGACGATGACGCATGCCACGTCCAGACCGCATGTCGGCGTCGTCATGGGTTCCGATTCCGACTGGCCGACGATGCAAACCGCCGCGACGATGCTCAAGGATTTTGGTGTGCCGTTCGAGGCGCGGGTCGTCTCCGCCCACCGCACGCCTGATTTGCTGTTTGAATACGCCGAAACCGCGAAAGCGCGTGGATTGAAGGCCATCATCGCAGGGGCGGGGGGCGCCGCGCATTTGCCGGGAATGCTGGCCGCCAAGACGCTCGTGCCGGTGTTGGGGGTGCCCGTGCAATCGCGGGCGCTTTCCGGCGTTGATTCGCTGCATTCCATCG
>JAISLJ010000061.1 GCA_031290955.1 Zoogloeaceae bacterium
AAGATCGCCAGGCGGCGGATGGCCGTCGCGGGCACGCCCAGGCGCAGCGCCGCGGCGTCGGGCAAGGCTTCCGGCGGATGGCCGAGCGGCAGCCTGAGTTCGTTGATGCGGATCACGCGACCGGATCCTGCTGCCCGTAGCTGGCGAACCTGGCCAGCACGGTTTGCATTTCCCCGGCCGGCAGCGAGACCGGCCGGCCGAGCTGGCAGGCGCGCCAATACTGCTCGCACAGCGCCTGGCTGCCGAAAGTGGCGTATTCCCGCCGTTTTCTTTCTGCAAGCGCGTTACGCAACTTCAACGATGTCGCGCTGGTCGTCTTCGGGCTTGTTCAAAGGCAATCCCGCATGGCGGCGTTCGAGCCGGTCGACGACGACTGTTCCGGCGGCGTCACCGAGGCAGTTGGCAGTGGTGATGCCCATGTCGAACACGCGGTAGAACGCGGCCACGATAGCCCCGATTTCCGTTGGCAGACCGAAAGCCTCGAGCATGATGAACACCTTGACCACGCCGCTACCGGGAATACCGCCGCCGCCCGAGGAAATGAGCACGCCGAGCAGTACGGCCTGGGCCATGTTCACTATGTTGAAGGGAATGCCACTCATTTGGGCCGTGAACATGATTACGCAGGAGAAGAGAATGGCGTTGCCGTCGTGGTTGATCTGCGATCCCAGCGGGATGGAGAAGCTGGAAATGTTGGGATCAACGCCGAAGCGCTTGTTCACCGTGTCCAGGTTGATCGGAATGGCGGCCGCGCTGGAACAGGTAGCGATGGTAAAGGTCCACAGAGCCACTGTCCGGCGCAGGAAATCAAAGGGATTGATACCCGCGAACACCCAGACCGAGAGACAGTAGACAAGGAAGACATGGACGAAGAAACTGAGATAGAAGGTCAGGGTCAGGCTGCCGATGGACATCAAAAGGTCAAGGCCGTAGTTGCCAAGCGCCGCGGCCATCAGGCAGAAAATGCCGACGGGAGAAACGATCATGACCATGTGCACGAAGGACATGACCAGCCCGTTGATGGCGTTCACGCCGTTGATGATGGTCTGTTTCGCAGGGCCGTCTTTCATGCGCAAGGTGGCCACGCCGAAAAGAATGGCCATAACCAATACCTGGAGTACCTTGTTGTCCACGAAACTTTTGAACATGTTGCTTGGCACGAGCAGGTCGAGGAATTTCGCGAGAGTTACGGCTTCCGGTTTCTTGGCGTTACCCTCGACCATTTTAAGCGCGGCCTCGCCAATGCCTGGTTCAATGATCTGGGCCACAATGAGGCCCACGATACAGGCAAAGATCGTGGTAGCAATGTAATACAGCATGATGCGTACGCTGATGCGGCCGAGCGCCTTGCTGTCCTTCTGGTTTACGATGCCGGCCATGATGACGAACAGCACGATGGGCACGATGGCCAATTTGACCAGATTCAGCCATACGTCCCCGATCATCTTGAGGGGCAGTGCTGTTTTGCCAATCACCAGCCCGAGAATGGTTCCGGCGATCATGGCAATGAAGATTTGGGTTGTCAGACCTATTTTGATTTTCGGCATGGCACTTCTCCTTTGGCTATGGTGTTTGTTGATATGAACTGGACATGCTGCTCCATTGCGCCAGCACACCCTCGTTTTCCTTGATGAAGGCATGAAACGCGGCAACTGCCTTTTTAATGTCATCAGCCTTGATGCCACGGTACGTGGTGAAGCGCAGATGATCGTTGCCCATGGCCTTGGCCAGGACGCCGTATTCCTTGAGAACGTTTTCGAACCACGGGGCCGTCTGTCCGCTCTCCGCCACGTTGAGCATCACGATATTCGTCTGTACCGACGCCAGCCTGATGCCGGGGAAACCGGAAATGCCCTGCCCGAGCAAACGCGCGTTCTCGTGGTCCTCGGCGAGGCGCGTTATTCCCGTTTCAAGAGCTTTCAGGGCGGGAGCCGCCACCATCCCGGCTTGGCGCATGACGCCGCCTAGATACTTGCGCGTTTCGCGGGCGGCCGTGATGAATTCCCGTGTGCCGCAGAGCAGGGAACCGACCGGCGCGCCGAGGCCCTTGGAAAGACAGAACTGCACGGAATCAGCGCAAGACGCGATATCTGATGCGGATACGCCAAGCGCTAGGGATGCGTTGAAAATGCGCGCCCCGTCAAGGTGAACCGGTACGCTCTTTTGGCTGGCAATGGCGTAAAGCTCGCGCATCCGGGCAAGGCTGGTGCAGGTGCCGCCCGCATAGTTGTGGGTGTTCTCGAGGCAGGCGAGCCTCACTCCCTCGGAACAGGCTTTTGCAAAGGAGTCGGCCACCGGCATCTCATCCTTGTCCCTGGTGTACCAAACAGGCGTCAATCCGCCGAAGCGGTCCATGAACGCGGCTTTCTCCGTGCGCACCAAATGCAGGTCGGGATCGACCACTACTTTGTCCCCACGAACGCAGTGGGTAAGTACGGCCGCAAAGTTGGCAAGGGTGCCGGAGGGGAAAAACAACCCGGCCTCCTTGCCCATCAACTCCGCGCCGCGATCTTCAAGGCAGTTGACGGAAGGGTCCTCCCCCTTGCCGCTGGGGCCTGTCCGTCCGTCGTCACCGACCTCGGCGGCCATGGCGGCCTCGCGCATGGCCGGTGTGGGCATGGTCAGTGTGTCGCTTCGCAAATCAATCAGAGACATGCGGCATCCTTTCCTTGACTCCAGAACAATTTCTCTTTGAAATTGCTCGGTCGCACCAAGCAATTTCAGTTTTAATAACAAAGTGCTTCAACAGTACAAGCAATAATCATGCCTTATATTTACGCATGGTGATACAATGCTTCCGCGTGGATTTCCTTTTTTATATTTCACAAATAAACGCAGTATTGAAACATAATGTTGCAAAATGATACGTATCGTAGCCAGGAGACCCCATGAACACAGACGAACTGCTTATCGTTTCCGGATACGACACACAGATCGACAGCATCCGCGATGTGTGCGCGGAAATAGGCATCGCTCCGACCACCATTGAGTGGGAACGGGCCAACAGGAATCTCATAGTCATCCTCACTCGCATGTTCCGCAAATCGGGCCGTCCCGATGTCATAATCAGCCGTGGGGCCGTCGCCGATATCGTTGAACGCTCATTCAACGATATCGTGGTGCTCCGGGCTGAACCGGACGACGTCGATCTGCTGGAAGTCCTGGCTGAAGCCGCAGTCATCGGTTCCCGGGTCGGGTTTCTCATCTACGCCGCGTACGCTTCGGATTTCAAGACGGACTCCATCCGCCGCATCCTCGGGCTCAAGGAACTCAAAATCTACCCCGTGCGTTCCAAGAGCGATATTGAACATACCATCGTGCAAGGCAGACAGGACGGCATGGACGTCATGGTAGGCGGCGGAAAGCTCGGTAAACGGATCGGGGAAGCGCTGAACTACCCCGTGCTCTTCGTGGAAACCGGTAAGCGGTCCATCAGGGGAACCATTGTCCAGGCGCTTGCCATCATCGAGGCGCGGCGCGGCGAAAAGCGCCGCATCAGGTACTTGAAAACGGTCGTCGAGTCGGTACAGGAAGGTATCATGACCCTGCGCGGCAGGAATTGCATCTTGGTAAACGAGGTCTTGACCGCGATGCTCCATTTGCCGCGCGAAAAGGTTTCCGGCAAGGACGGCATTGGTTTGACCATGGACGATCTTGACCCGGCTTTGCGCCGGTTTCTCGGCAAAAGTAAAACGCCTGAAGAAATCATCCGCATCAGAAACCATGTCTTTTTGTGCAGAAAAGTGCCCCTGCCGGATGCGCCGGACAGCGACGAAACCATGCTCATCTGCCGCGACGTGACGGAAATCCGGCAGCAGGAGCAGAAAATCCGGCTGGAGCTGTACGCCAAAGGTTTCACGGCCAAGTTCCATTTCGAGGATATCGTTGGCAAGAACGCGGCGTTAAAACCGTTGATCGCGAAGGCCCGCACCTTTGCCGCAACGGACGCCAACATTCTCATCCACGGGGAGAGCGGGACGGGCAAGGAACTTTTCGCCCAGAGCATCCACAACGCGAGTGCGCGCAAAAACGGCCCGTTCGTGGCCGTCAACTGCGCCGCCATTCCGGAAACGCTCCTCGAAAGCGAACTTTTCGGCTATGAGGAAGGTGCCTTTTCCGGCGCGCGGCGTGGTGGTAAACCCGGCCTTTTCGAACTTGCCCACGAAGGCACCATTTTTCTGGACGAAATAAATTCGCTGCCCATCGACCTACAGGGCGTGCTGCTCCGCGTGATTCAGGAAAGGCAGGTCCGCAAGGTCGGATCACAGAGCATCATCTCCATCGACACTCGCATCATTTCCGCCACAAACAGCGACATTGAGCGCCTGATCGCGGAAAACGCCTTCCGTTCCGATCTCTACTACCGTTTCAATACCCTCAACCTCGGCCTTCCGCCTCTCCGCGACAGGCACAAGGATATCCCCATCCTAGCCCGGCATTTCCTGACCACGTATGCCGCTCGTTATAAAACGCCGGTTTCCGTCTTGTCCGAGCACGATATGGCCCTGCTCCTGGCGCATGCCTGGAACGGCAACGTACGCGAGCTTGAAAACGTCATCCACCGCTACGTGGTACTGAACAAAACCGGAAACAGTAGCTCCCTCGCCTCCTGTTTTGACGCAGCAACCGCTCCCGCCCACATCCTTCGCGCCGCCGCGTCCGACAGCCAGACCGACAACCGGGGCACTCTGGCCCAGGTCGAGCACGAAGTCATCATCCGTTGCCTTGAGGAAAACCACTGGAACAAACAAGCCGCCGCAGACAAGCTCGGCGTCTCCCGCGCCACGTTGTGGAGAAAGCTCAGAACATGTTCATCGTAAAACCAACTCCGGTTTGAAACATCGCCCGCAAGAAAGGCGCGAAGGTCGCCCCCCCCCCCCCCGGGCAGGGGGCCGGGGGGGCGACCCGGGGCAACCCGGAGGGGGCGGAAACCCGGGCCGGCGGGGGTAGCGCGC
>JAISLJ010000062.1 GCA_031290955.1 Zoogloeaceae bacterium
AGCGGCAGGCGACCTGGTGAACGCGCTCGTAATGTTCGAGGCTGCGCACGCGCTGCACGATCATGTGGGCGTCAAGAAAGACATCGAGCGTGTGAAACGCGCTATCAAGAACTTGGGGGGCGGCTGATGCCATCCCTCCGACACCGGGCGAACCCCTCGCACCTGCGGGCCGACCCTGCGGACGGCATTGAAAAATCGCCGCCCGTCAGGGCCGCCACCCGCATCTTGCGGGCAAACCAATACTTGGGAGCAGCCGTGAAGGCGGCCCCCTGTGGCTACCCTCACGGGATTGACCTGGCTCCAAATCAGCGGCGTAGCCGGGCGGGCACAGGGGCCTGCCCTCTGCGGTATTGAATCATGACCTCATTCATCGCCGCCGCCCCCGCCGCGAGCGGTGGGCGACGTCCTGGACAAGATGCCCTTGCCCGGCGATCCGGCGGGCGGCCCGATGCACCGCGTCCCGGCGCTGGCGTGGAAAACATGGGTTCGCCTGGCGTTTGTCGAGGCCGGGTCTGACTGGCGATCACTGAACAAACTCGTGGTGCAGGACGGCATGTTGCGCGATTACCTGATTGTCCCGAATTGCAACCACGGATCGTTGGGCGTCCTGGACTGGGATCAACCGGCGGGGGCGGTTTGCGGCAACACGTATCCCACGAACGGACGATTTTCCGTCGCCGACCCCCGGTTTAGCCAGTCTGCCCGATGGCACGACGGGCAGGCATGGGAAGACGCGAGCGGCGCCATCGCGGGCGGGACGAATCCCGGACAGGGCGTCTATTCCGTTGCCGATCCGCGCCCTAGCGGGGCGCATTCCGGTCGAGACGGGAACGGGATTTTCGGGAAATACCACGTAACACGATGGGATGAAACATCGGGAACCATTCTCGCTGGATCGACCACGGGACAGAGCGCATTCGCGGTTGCCGATCCCCGGCCCGGTCTCGCCAGACGGGGCAGCGGCGATGCCTACGTTGGCGGCGGGCATTACGGTGTCCTGAACTGGCGACAGCCTTCCGGCGCGGTGTCGGCGGTGGCGAACTGCGACAACGGGCGGTTTTCCGTTGCCGACCCGCGCCTGCCCGCCGCCAATGACAAGCTGGTGTGCGTCATCCGCGCCCTGGACGGCACATGGCATAGACCGTTCACCACGCTTGAACTCGCCGCGCTGCAATCGCTCATTGACCCCGACGAGATGTTCACGCTCGACGGCCAGTCAGACCAGAACTGGCGCGAGCGCATCGGCAACGCCGTCCCGCCCGACGCGGCCCGCGCCATCGCCGAAACGATGGGAACAACCCTCTTGCTCGCCTGGTCGGGCGAAACATTTTTGCTGTCCAACGTACCCATCTGGGTCAAGCCCGTGGCTGTGGCGCTGGCAGTGGGAGGCGATCATGGATGATCTTTTGCGTGTTTTCCTTGGTGTCATAACGACCATTTGCATGATCGTTATGCTGCTTTGGAGAGATGGCATCCGCAAGAAAAAAGAGCGTGACGAAGAAACAGAGCGTCTATTTGCGACGTGGGATATGCAAGAGATATTGAAGGAGTTGGAAGAATGTTTGAAGGAATGCGATGCAGCGGCAATCAAGCACATCCGGAAGCGCGGCGGCCATGTCCCGCCACGCCCGGCTCCGCCGCCATCAAAGGGAGGTCAGGATGACTGACGACAATGATCGTGTAATCATGCGCCCGGCCCTGCGCAAGCTGCTGGACGTGAGCAGCGAGACGATCCGGATGTGGATCAAGATGGGCAAGCTACCGCCGCCGGACGTGAATATCTCCCGGCGGGTGCAGGGCTGGCGGGTTTCGACGCTGCGCGCTCACGGCATCAACATTGCCTGAGCATCAAGCCAGTCCGCCCACGTCTGCAACATCTCGCGGCGGGCGGGCAGGTATTCCGCCCGATTGTAGGCGGCGCGAATGCGGTTCCCCGGCACGTGCGCAAGCTGGCGCTCAATGGCGTCCGGGCTGTAGCCGCGATCATTCGCCCACGTCGAGGCCACCGAACGCCACCCGTGGCCCGTCATGCGACCCCGGTAGCCCATGCGGGCAATCAGGTAGAGGATGGCGTTCTCCGACATCGGGCGGTCCGCCCTGTGCGGCGCGGGAAAGACAAACCGCGCCCCGGTCTCCGAGCGGTTTCGCATTTCGTCCAGGATGGAGAGCGCCTGCCGGGAAAGCGGCACAACATGTTCACGGCGGCGCTTCATCTTGCCCGCCGGGATGATCCACATCTCGCCGTCGATTTCGGGCCATTCCATCATGCGCAATTCGCCGGTGCGCACCCATGTCAGGGCCAGCATGCGACAGGCGAGGACGCTGTTCAAATCTTTTTCCAGCGACAGGCGTTCCAGGAAAGCAGGGATTTCAGAGAGGGGCAGGGCGGCGAAGTTTTGCACCTGCGCACGGCCAAAGGCTTTCTCCGGGCGGATCGCGGCGGCGGGATTCGCCGAGGCGTAGCCATTTTCCATCGCCCAGTGATCGCCCAAGGTTTTGCCCAGGTGCATTTCCAGCCCGCGCAGGGCATGTGAACGATATGAATCCGAAATATCCTTGCGGCGATCCCAGTAGCGGACACCGCCTGGCGGAAAATCGGCCCGGATCGGCGCGGGCGGCGGGTCATCGGATCCTCGCCTGCCCGCAGGACGGCCTTGGCTCCGGCCAGCCGCTCACGGGCAGCGGCAAGGGAGACATCAGGGTATGGCCCCAGACTCATCGTTTTTGGTTTCCCGGCCAGCCGGTAAGCGATCCGCCAGAGCTTCGCGCCCGCTGGCGTGATGTACAGATACAGGCCGCCCCCGTCGAAGAGCTTGCATGGCCGGTCAATCGCCCGCGCTGCGCGGCACTGGGCGTCTTTCAGCTTGTTTGTAGGCATCGTCCGTCCCCCACGAAACTAATGCCTACAATTCTACCACACAGCAGGCTTGTTCATGCCTGTGGGAATTTTGCGAATCCTGCGCAATCCTGCGCTTCAAACCCGCGCCAACCAAGGAATTCCGGGGATTCTGCCTGCTTTTGCCTGCGATACTTTTGCATTCACTGCGTATGTGTTGGCGGAGACGGAGGGATTCGAACCCTCGATGCGAGTTTTAGCCCGCATGCTCCCTTAGCAGGGGAGTGCCTTCGACCTCTCGGCCACGTCTCCGCAGAAGGCGCGAATCATAGCGGTTTCGCGTCCTCTGGTCAAACATCCGCACCGAAGAATGTAGCGAGCTTCCTATCTGTCCACCTTTGTAGCGCGATAGTTGTCCGGTCGTCATAGTATCTCCCTGGGAATTCCAAGGAGGGTTGAGATGAAGCGGACGCTCGTGCAGGAAGAGG
>JAISLJ010000063.1 GCA_031290955.1 Zoogloeaceae bacterium
CGCATCGCGGACATCCTGAAGACCCATCATTTCATGAGCGGCGAAGACCTGGAACAAACCCTGCTCCGATATGCCATGCTCTACAACGAACACTTGCCCCAGACCGCACTCAACAGCAAAACCCCTATGGACGCCATGAACATCTGGTATGCTTCCCACCCACAACTCTTCCTTCATCTGCCAGGATCGAATCGTCCGGGATGCGACATCCTTGGGGCGCACAGGCTTTGCAATTGGTACAGCGCCTCCAATGCCGCGCGTGGGGAAAGGTTGTCCAGGTTCAGTGTTTGCAGGCGTTCCAGCGCCGGATGCAGTTCGGGTTCCGGCGCGGGCGCTGGGGCGGGCGGGGCGCTGAACAGGTCGGGCTGGATGGCGGAATTTCCAGCGGCGCGTTCCTCCAGGCGCGCCAGTTCCTTCTGGGCGCGTTTCAGGACACGGGGCGGCATTCCGGCCAGGGCGGCAACCTGGATGCCATAGCTCTGGCTTGCTGGCCCCTCTTCCACCGCATGCAGGAAAACGATGCGCTCGCCATGCTCCACGGCATCCAGATGGACGTTGGCAAAGCCTGGATATTCCTGTTGCAGGCGCGTGAGTTCAAAGTAATGCGTGGCGAACAGCGTAAAACTCCGGTTCTTCTCCACAAGATGGCGACAAATGGCGAACGCCAGGGCGAGACCATCGAAGGTGGAGGTGCCGCGACCAATCTCATCCATCAGGACGAGGCTTTGCGCCGTTGCCCGATACAGGATGTTGGCGGCCTCGGTCATCTCGACCATGAAGGTGGAGCGCCCGGAAGCAAGGTCGTCGGAAGCGCCGATGCGGGTGAAGATGCGATCCAGCGGGCCGAGCACGGCCTTTTCCGCGGGCACGAAGCTGCCCACGCAGGCGAGGAGCGCGATCAGCGCTGTCTGGCGCATGTAGGTGGACTTGCCGCCCATGTTGGGGCCGGTGATGAGCAGCAGGCGGCGCGCCTCGTTGAATTCGACGTCATTGGCGATGAAGGATTCGCCCGTGCTCGCCAGCTCGCCTTCCACCACCGGATGGCGTCCGGCCCGGATGAAGAGGCCCGGACGTTCGGAGAATTCCGGTCGCCGCCAGTCACGCGCCAGCGCTGTGTCGGCAAGGCTCGCCAGCATGTCGAGCTGGGCGACGGCGCGGGCAATTCGGAGAAAGGCGCGCACCGAAACCTGCAAGCGCCCAAGGATTTCGTCGAACAGTAGTTTTTCGCGCACCAAGCCACGGTCGCGCGCCGAGAGCGCCTTGTCCTCAAAGGCCTTCAATTCCGGCGTGATGTAGCGTTCGGCATTCTTCAGGGTCTGCCGCCGCCGGTAGTCGTCCGGCACCCGGCTGGTGTTGGCGTGGGTGACTTCGATGTAGAAGCCATGCACCTTGTTGAATTCCACCTTGAGATTGGCGATGCCCGTGCGTTCCCGCTCGCGCTCTTCCAGTTCCATGAGGAAGGCGCCGCAATTCTCGTTCAGGGCACGCAGTTCATCCAGTTCCGGATCGAAGCCCGGCGCGATGACGCCGCCCTCGCGGATCTGCGCGGCGGGTTCCTCAGCAATGGCGCGGGTGAGAAGCGCCAGCGCATCCTCCGGCACGATGATCTCGTCGGCCAGTTGCGCAAGCAGCGGGCTGATGCTCCCCTGGATCGCCTGGGCGAGCCGGGGCAGGCCGTTGAGGGAATCGCGCAGCGCGGAAAGATCACGCGGACGCGCATTGAGAAGCGCGATGCGACCCGCAATGCGTTCCAGATCGGCCTGTCCTTTCAGGAGCGCGCGGATCCCGGCGGCAAGGCGACCATCGTCCTCGCACAGCGCGAACACCGCCGTGTGCCGGGCCGCCGCCAGGGAAGCATCGCGCAGGGGATGGTGCAGGGCATGGCGCAGAAAACGCGCCCCGGCGCTGGTCACGCAGGTGTCCAGCAGGGAGAAGAGCGTCGGCGCGGCCTGCCCGCGCAGGGTTTCCGTCAGTTCCAGGTTGCGGCGCGTCGCCATGTCCAGCCCCAGATAGGCGGATTCCTCCTCCACCTTCAGGGCCTCCACGTGCGGGAGGGCGCGGGCTTGCGTGGCCTCGGCGTAGAGGAACAGCGCGCCCGCGGCAGCCAGCGCGGGACCCAGCGTCTCCACGCCAAACCCGGCGAGGGAATGCACCTGGAAATGCTCGGTGAGCAAACGCTTTGCCGCCTCGAGATCGAAATGCCAATCCGGACGGCGAGTCAGGGCAATGCGCGGCGCTTGCCCGCCGGGGGATGCGAGCGTCTCCACGAGCGAAAGCTCCGCGCCCTCCGGCACGAGGATTTCCGCCGGACGAATGCGCTCCAGCGTGGCGGGCAAATCTTCCGGCGGCACCTCGGTCAGGACGCACTCGCCGCTGGCCAGGGAAAGCCGGGCGAGACCCACGGTCTGCCGGATCTGCGCAAGCGCGAGCAGCCAGACATCGCGCCGCTCTTCCAGGAGCGCGGCGTCGGTGAGCGTGCCCGGCGTCACGATGCGGGAGACCACGCGCTCGACCGGCCCCTTGGCCGTCGCCGGATCGCCTGTCTGCTCGCAGATCACGACAGATTCGCCCAGGCGCACCAGCCGGGCAAGATAGCCTTCCAGCGCGTGATAGGGAATCCCCGCCATCCGGATCGGCTCCCCGGCCGATTGCCCGCGCGTGGTAAGGGTGATCCCCAGCAAGCGCGCCGCCTTTTCCGCGTCGGCATAGAAGAGTTCGTAGAAATCGCCCATGCGATACAACAGCAACATCTCCGGATGCTCGGCCTTGAGCGCAAGATACTGCCGCATCATTGGCGTGTGCTGGGCAAAAGGGCCTCCGTCGGCAGAAGGCGAACGTGTTTTTGCGACCATGTTTCCGTGGGTGCTCATGTCGGATCGAAGCGGGAAAGCATAGCACTTTATCGGGGAAGAGGAACAGGACGGGACAGACGGCCAGGGTGTTCAGTTCCGTTTGTTTCTATGCCCTGCGGGGGCAGGCCCCTGTGGCTGCTCGCGCCCGTTTCGACACGGACGCGCTCCAGGAAAAATCCCCGTCGGGGCGGAGATTGGGTTTGTGCGCCATTCCTTCACGTCTACCTTTTGGGGATGGGACAATTTCCGGGTTCCAGTCAGCCCGGCGTCTATGCCTCCGGTGTGCCTGGCGGCGGATTGCGTCGCCAGAGCACATCGGGTTGGCCTTGGGTCTGGTTCAGCGCCCGGCCGAGGATGAACAGGTAGTCGGAAAGACGGTTGATGTAGCGTCGGACTTCCCCGGAGACGGTTTCCTCATGGCCCAGACGCACGATTGCCCGCTCGGCCCGGCGGCAAACAGCGCGCGCCAGGAGCGCCAGTGCGGCAGAACGAATGCCGCCAGGAAGAATGAATTCCTTCAGGCGGGGAAGCCCGGTATTGAGCGCCGTGGCCGCTTCTTCCAGTTGGGTGATCTGCTCCACGCGAATCACCGTCCGTCCGGGAAGGCTCAATTCCCCGCCCAGATCAAAGAGATCGTGCTGGATTTCGAGGAGGCGCGCGCGAACCTCGGTCGGGAGATCGCTTTCGGCGAGGAGCACACCCAGACAGGAATTGAGTTCGTCGACTTCGCCAATCGCATGGATACGCGGATCATCCTTGTTCGTGCGCGAGCCATCGGCAAGGCCGGTCGTTCCGGCATCGCCCGTGCGGGTCATGATCCTGGACAAACGGGTTCCCATCGTTCCTCCTGAAATGACGAAAGGTGCGCATACTACCACCATCCGCAGCTCGCTGTTCGCAGTCCCCGCCGTTCGCGGGACGCTTCGCAAGCCTCATGTGCCGTTCGCAGGACCAGGATCCGCGAGGAGCACCTGATTCTTGCCAGAACGCTTGGCCTGGTACATGGCGGCGTCGGCGCGCTGGATCAGGGCTTCCTCGGTCTCGCCGGGATGGCGGAGGGCGATGCCGGCGCTGAACGTGACCAGCACCTTCTGGTTGTGATGGAGGAAAATGCGTCGAGTCAGCTCGCGCTGGATGCGGGCCATGAGCGCGGCGGCCTGGCGCAATTCGGCTTCGGGAAAGAGAATGACGAATTCCTCGCCCCCAAAGCGAGCGACGGTATCCTGCGGACGCAGGTTTGCGCGGATGACGCCCGTCAGGTGCACGAGGGCATCGTCCCCGGCCGCATGGCCCAGGGCATCGTTCAGCCGCTTGAAATCGTCGATGTCGAGCAGCGCGAGGCACATAGGTACGCCCCGCCGCTCGGAGCGCCGGACTTCCCTGGCGAACACTTCCCCCAGACCCCGACGGGTCAGGGCGCCAGTCAACTGGTCATGCCGGACGAGATCGCTCGTCTCCATGAGTTCCTTCTCCAGCGCATGGATGCGGCGCTCCGTCTCCGCCACCTTTTCCTGGGCCTGCTGCAATTCCTCATGGGAACGCAGCGCCTTCGCCTGGATGTTGCGCGTCTCCCGCATGACTTCGGCAAGCACGGATTCCAGATCATTGATGCTGCCAGCGGCAGCGATACGTTCGGCATAGACTTCCAGCGTCCCGTGATAGCCGGAAGCCTCGCCGGAAAAATCGGCCAGATGATCCACGAATCCGGCGAGCATGGATTTCAGGGCATCCCGGGCTTCCTGGAGGCTCATCTTCAACTGGCTTTGCTTGAAGATGATTTCCTTCAGGCGTTGCTCGGCATCGTCCAGGCTTCTTTGCGACAGATTCGGCCCCAGAATTTCACGCACCACCTCGACCTGCCCATGAATACGTTCATCATCAATCACCAGCTCGCTGATGTTTTCGATCACGAGCCGCAGCAGACGCAGGAGGCTTGCGCGCAATTCACTCTGGTCTTCGCTTGCGAGTTCCAGTTGGAAGGCGAGGCGTTTCAAACGTTCTGGCAGCGTTTGCAAGGCATCCAGCCCGCGCGCAGTGCGCGCGATTTCGGCAATCTGGCGAGACTCCGCCGCAAGCGCCGGGGCTTCCGAGAGGAAGGCGGGCAGGCAGCTTTCCAGGATGAACGCGGTGATTTCCCGGAACTCGACCAGCAAATCCCCCGCCTTGCTGGACTTGGGTGGGATGACGGAAGGAATGCCCTCCCCAGCGTCGGGGGGGCCGTTTTCCGTCTCTTTTGTCGCTTCACCGGTCTGCGCCCAGATTTTTTGCAGCCCGTCCAGGCGGGAGAAGAGCGCGCCGGGATTCCCTGCCCCACCTTCCAGCGCCTGCTCCAGCGCTTCACGTTTCTTGCCGGGGGAAAGGCGGGAGCGCGTCTCCCAATGCCGGAAAAGATTGTGGAGCAGTTCCCCCCAGGGCAGGTCGCGGATTTCCGCCAGCAGCGCCACATGCGCGGTGAGCGCGTCGCGGAAGCGCGCCCAGTCCTGTTCCCGCAAGGCATCATCCAGTTCGCGTTTCAGGCGTGTCTGCGAGGCGAAATTGCCAATCCCGGCCGCCAACTGCCGCAACAGGCGCTCCGGAAAACCTTCCGCCAGTGGCTGCCCCGAGACTTCGGCATAGATATCCCGATAATGATCGGGCGTGGGCGGAAGGCGGCGGAGGGCCAGTTGGCGAATGGTTTCGCGCGCAATGTCGGCAGGATTCCCGGAAGACGTCATCGAACCTTGTCCGGAGTGGAAATGGCGTTATTGTAAGCGGGGGCGGGCGGATGTCTATCAAACGTTGTACATCCAAGTTATAATTCGCGCCCTTCGAGTAGCCCCTGTAGCATGAAGGTCGTGCAGTTGATTTGTAATCATCAGGTGTTGGTTCGATTCCGACCAGGGGCACCCTGTCTTCTTGTCCTTTTCCGTCGTTTCGGGGATAATCCGCTGTTTTCTGAAGACCGGCCACAATCGCCGGTCGCCATTGACAAGGATCAACGAGGATCAACCATGAAAGAAGGAATCCATCCGGAGTATGCGGAAATCCAGGTGACGTGCTCTTGCGGCAACACATTCACCACCCGCTCCACCCTGAACAAGCCCCTGCACGTGGAAGTCTGCGCCGCCTGCCATCCGTTCTACACCGGCAAGCAGAAGATCGTGGATACGGCGGGGCGTGTCGAGAAGTTCAACCAGAAGTTCGGCGCCTTGCGCAAGTCCGTCTGACGGACCGCCATTCCGGTTCCCTGAAGGGCAGCTTCGCGGGCTGCCTTTCTTGTTGATGCGATTCCCCCATGCCCTGACCCTCCCGCCCTCCGGCTGGCCCCTGGCCGGACTCATGGCCTTTTACGCGCTGGCGGGGCTGTTCGGGCACGATCCCTGGAAAAGCGGGGATGTCATCCACTTGGCGATTGCGCGGGATTTCCTGGAAGGCACGGCCCTGAGCCTGCCGCTCACGGGCGGTTCCACGCCTGCCGCGCCGCTCTATTACTGGAGCGCCGCGCTCACCGGCAAACTCTTCTCCGGCATCCTGCCGCTGCATGACGCCATGCGCCTGGCAAGCGGCTTGTGGACGGCGCTGACGCTCCTTGCCCTGTACCACGCCGGACGGGAACAATACGGGCGCGAAAGCGCGGCGGCAACATCCCTGCTCCTTGCCGGGAGCCTCGGCTTTCTCATCCGGGCGCACGAGGCGCAACCCTTGCTCACACTGGTCGCCGCGCTTTGCATTGCCCTCTGGGCGGCAACGCGCCTGCCGCGCAAACCTCGAACGGCGCTTTGCTGGATGGGCATCGCGCTCATCATGGCCGGATTGGGGAGCGACCTTGCTGGCCTGTTCCTGCTCCTCTTCGTCTGCCTTGCCCTGCTGTTCCTTGCCTGGCAGGAGCGGCGCGGCAGGATGTTTCTGTGCGGCATCGCCATCGCTTCCCTTCTCGTCCTGGCATGGCTTCCCGGACGCCTTGGCGATCCGCTCCTCTTCGCCACGGGCGTTCCCCATTACCTGCGCAACCTGGGCGATTTCCTCCTGTTGCTGCCCTGGTTTTCCTGGCCCCTGCTGCCGCTTGCGGGCTGGAGTCTCTGGCTGCGGCGGCGGCAGTTGAGCGCCTTTTCCCCTGCCTTTCTTTCCCTGTGGGCGCTGGTTTTCCTCCTCCTTCTCCTGCCGCTTTTCTTCCCCGCTGCGGAAGCGACGGCCATGCTGCTCCTGCCGCCGCTGGCGCTCCTCGCCACGCCCGGCACGCTCGCCTTGCGCCGGGGCGCAGCAAACGCCTTCGACTGGTTTTCCAGCATGGCCTTCAGCGTTTTCGCCCTCCTGTTGTGGGTCGGCTGGAGCGCCATGATCTTCGGCTGGCCGCGACGTCTGGCCGAACGCGCCGTGGAACTGGAACCCGGCTTTGTTGGACGCTTCGAGTTTTCCCTTTTCGCGCTCGCGCTTCTGGTAACGCTGTGGTGGCTCTGGAACCTCACGACCCTGCCGCGCTCGCCCTACAGAAGCCTTGTGCGCTGGACGACGGGGCTTACCGTCGTCTGGGTGCTGGCGGCCTTTCTGTGGCTGCCCTGGATTGATTACGGCAAAAGCTATCGCGGCCTTGCCGCCCGGCTGGTCGGGGAAATCCCGGTGGATGCGCGTGGCTGCGTCCTCGCCTGGCGTCTGGGGCGCGCCCAACGCGCTTCGCTCATCTATTTCGAGCGCCTGACCCTGATGCCGCTTGCCGCGCATGACGCGACCGCCCCTGCTGCTTGCCGCTGGCTCATCACCCAAGGCGTCCCCCGCGTGGAAACCGTGCCGCCCGCGCCTCCTGGCGCGACATGGCAGCGCGTCTGGGAAGGCCAACGCCCTGGCGACCGCCGCGAACGCTTCCGCCTCTACCAGTTGCGCCGGGCGTCGCGCCCCGTCATTTCCAATGAGAAATGAGAAAGCCTGTGCTACACTCATTCCCTTTGCAAATCGGAGAGCGGGATGAAAGCAGGAATGTTGGCGGGGATTTTCGCCTGTGTGTTCGGGATTCTCGGGATTCTGACCCTGGGCTTTATTTTCGTGCCCCTGGGTTTCATCGCGGCGATCATCGGCACCGTTGGCGCGATCTGTTCCAGGGACCTCGCGTCGATTGGCGTCAATGTGTTGGGATGGGTTCTGGTCATCATCGGGTTTTTCACTTCGCCGGTTTTGTGGGTGTTGTTGACTGGTTTATCGCTGTTCTTCTTGGGATTGCTGGGCATGGGCGGGGCTTCATAGCCATCCGGCTTCGGCTTGCCGCATGCCTGGCCGGAGCAAATGGCGTTGGCACATGAAACCGGACGGGGGGTACAATTCCGGCGTTCTTCTCCCTGTTCTGGTCTTGCCCATCTGGAGTCTTGCCATGCGCCTGAATCAGCCTGTGACCGACGTTGAAACCTTGTTGCCGGACAACGAATTCATCTATTCCAGAACCGATCCCAAAGGCGTCATTGTCGAGGCGAACGAAGCCTTTGCCGCCATCAGCG
>JAISLJ010000064.1 GCA_031290955.1 Zoogloeaceae bacterium
CGCCAAACGCGACGAACTGCAAGCCGCCATCGCCTTGGTGACCAAAACCATCACGGATTTCCCCCTCCGCGCCGGAAATTTCCGCGATTAACGCCGCCGACCATGACCGCGCCGGATGAGCATCCGTCCTGTATTGTCGCCCGCGTCACGCAGACGGCGCGCGCTTTATGGATGTTGCTGGCGGCGTCCCTTTGCCTCCTGGCGATTTTCTTCGCCGTGGCCGCTGCGCCCATTGTCGGCGTCATCCTGCTTGCTGCGGCATTGTCCGCTCTGCTCTGCGGGAGACATCGGGCGCGTGGAAAAATGTTCTGGGTGCTCTGGATGGTGAGCGTAGCGTTGTGGCTCTGCCTGAGCATCGGAATCTACTCCGGCAATCCGCTCATCGCCCTGGCAGCCATCCTGCTTGCATTGCCGCTCCCTGTCCTCTGTTTTTTTGCGGGTGTGCTTTTGCTGTTTTATCCGTCCGTCGCGGCGAAGGTACTGGAGGTGCTTCGGGCCTTGCTGAAATACTGGCTTGCTGTGCTGGCGATAAATTTCCATGTCGCGCTGATTTCCCTTGTCGCACTGCCCACGCCTGCTATCGGCGTTCCCGCCAGCATTCTCGCGTGGCTTGCCGCATTGGCAAGTGTTTTCGTCTACAGGCAACGTCCGACGCGCGGAAAAACATTCTGGACGCTCTGGATTGTGGGGCTGGCGTTGTGGCTCTGTGTGGGCATGGAGATGGCGGGGGATTACACCCACACCGGCAGCGGTCTTGCGGTCTTTCCGCTCATGGCGCTGGCGCTTGTCCTTGGCTTTTTCATCGGCGTACCCTTGTTGTTCTTCCTGCCCTTCGCGTCGAATTTCCTCCTGTACCTGGTGTGCGCCTTCGTCGCGCTCGCCTTGGCGCTGATCGTGTCCGGATTCCGAAAACGCCAGCACAAATACGGAAAGACGCTTTTGATGGCGGGGCTGATCCTGTGGAATCTCCTGGGCATAATCGGGCTGGTCTTATGGCTGGGAAACATGAGTCGGATGTAAGCCGAATGGATGAGCGGGCGGTGCTTCGCGGCGGGTTTTTCCGGATTCTCAATGCGCGGCCCATTGCACCGTCTCCAGATCAATGCCTTCCTGCACCATTTCCCAGAGCGGGGACATGGCGCGGAGTTTGCCGATCTTCTGGTGCAAAAGCTGGATGGCGTACTCGATTTCTTCCGCCGTGGTGAAACGTCCCAGCGTGAAGCGAATGGAACTGTGCGCCAGTTCGTCCTCGCGGCCCAGAGCGCGCAGGACATAGGAAGGCTCAAGGCTTGCCGAGGTGCAGGCGGAGCCGGAGGAAACGGCCAGATCCTTGATTGCCATCATCAAGGATTCGCCCTCCACATAGGCAAAGCTCACGTTGAGATTGTGCGCCGTGCGCGCAAGCAGGTCGCCATTCACATAGATGGCCTCGATATCCGCAATACCGGCGAGCAGCCGGTCGCGCAATGCGCCCACGCGAACGTTTTCTTCTGCCATTTCCAGCCGGGCGAGGCGATAGGCCTCGCCCATGCCGACAATCTGGTGCGTGGCGAGGGTGCCGGAACGAAATCCCCGCTCGTGACCGCCGCCATGCAGTTGCGCTTCCAGGCGCACCCGTGGCTTCCGGCGGACATAAAGCGCGCCGATGCCCTTCGGCCCGTAGGTCTTGTGCGCGGAGAGGCTCATCAGGTCGATCTTCTGGCGGCTGAGGTCGATTTCCACCTTGCCGGTGGCCTGCGCCGCGTCGACATGGAAGAGGATGCCGCGCGCGCGGCAGATTTCCCCGATCTCGGCCACCGGCTGGATGACGCCGATTTCGTTATTGACGAGCATCACCGAAACAAGACAGGTATCCGGGCGCAGGGCCGCCGTGAAATCATCAAGGTCGATGAGGCCGTTTTCCCGGACATCGAGGAAGGTGGTGGCGAAACCCTGGCGCTCCAGTTCGCGCACAGGGTCCAGCACCGCCTTGTGCTCGGTCTTCACGGTGAGAACGTGTTTCCCCTTGCTCGCGCCATAGAAATGCGCCACGCCCTTGATGGCGAGGTTGTTGGATTCCGTTGCGCCGGAAGTCCAGACGATTTCCTTCGGATCGGCGTGGATCAGCGCGGCCACTTCGGCGCGCGCCTCTTCCACGGCGGCCTCCGCCTCCCAGCCGAAGGCATGCGAACGGGAAGCGGGATTGCCGAATTTCTCGCTCAGGTAGGGCAACATCTTTTCCACAACACGCGGGTCCATCGGCGTGGTGGCGGAATAATCAAGATAGATGGGCAGTTTCATGGTGGTTCATGCTCCGTTGGTCGCGTTCTCTGTTGCATGGGGCGCAAGATTCCGCAAGCGGGCGCGGGTTTCCTGCAAGGCGAGAAGAAAATCATCGATTTGCTGGCGGGTATTGTCCGCCCCCAAGCTGACGCGCACCGCGCCGCGAGCAAGCGCCGCCGGGATGCCCATTGCCGTGAGTCCGGGCGAGACTTCCGGGCTGGCGCTGGAACAGGCCGCGCCGCTCGCCACCGCAAAACCAGCCTGGTCGAGCTTCGTAATGAGGGTTTCCCCCTCAATCCCCGCGAAGGCAAAGGCGGTGGTGTTGGGGAGCCGCGGGGCTTCCCCGCCGAAGAGCATTGCCCCTTGCGCCAGAAGGCCCGCTTCGAGCCGCGCCCGCAACACTTCCAGATGCCGCGCCAGATTGGCAAGACGGCTGGCGGCAAGCTCGGCGGCCAAGCCAAAACCGACGATGGCCGCCACGTTTTCAGTGCCGGAGCGCAAGCCCCGCTCCTGCCCGCCGCCCGCAATCAGGGGCGCAAGTTCCAAGCGCTTGTCCACGACCAGGGCGGCTGCGCCCTTGGGGCCGTAAATCTTGTGGGCCGAGAGCGTGAGCGCCTGCACGCCCGCCGCGCACAGGGCGCGGAAATCAAGGGGAATCTTCCCGAATGCCTGCACCGCGTCGCTGTGGAAGCTGGCTTCGGGCAGGGCCTCCCGCACCTGACGGGCAATGCCTGCCACATCTTGCAGGACGCCGGTTTCGTTGTTGGCGCGCATCACCGACCACAGCGCGGGCGCTTCCCGAATTGCCGCCGCGATGCCCGCCGCCGTCACACGTCCCGCCGCGTCCACCGGCAATTCCAGATGCCGCCAGCCCTGCCGCGCCAACTGCCGTGCCGCGTTGCGCACACAGGGATGTTCAACGGCGCTTGTCGCCAGCGTTCCCGGAGGATGACCATATGCGGCATATGCGGCGGCCGCGCCTTTCAGGAAGAGGTTGTTGGCTTCGCTGCCGCTGCTCACGAACAGGATTTCCGTCGGATGCGCGCCCACTGCCGCCGCCACCTGCTGACGCGCCGTCTCCAGCGCCGCCAGGGCGACACGCCCATGTTCATGGCGGCTGGAAGGATTGCCGCAGCGCGCGGAAAAGAAGGGCAGCATCGCCGCCAGCACCCGCTCATCGACGGGGGTGGTGGCGTTGTGATCCAGATAGACGGGGGCAGACATGGCGCGTGCCTTCCAGGCTCAGGCGGCGGGCGGGAGCGGCGACGCTTCCTGCCGTTCCTGATACTGCGTCACCAGATCCCCCAAGGAGATGGAATCGAGGTGCTCGTATATCTTGCGGTTCAGGGTGAACCACAGCGCATGGGTCATGCAGTTCCTGCCATCGTGGCAATTGCCGCGTTCGCCGCATTGCGTGGCATCCAGTTGCTCATCAACAGCCTTGATGATCTCCGCCACGCTGACCTGCGCAAGGGGCCGCGACAAACGATAGCCGCCGCCCGGACCGCGCACACTCTCCACCAGCCCCTTGCGGCGCAACTTGGCGAAAAGCTGTTCCAGATAGGAAAGCGAAATGCCCTGCCGCTCGCTGATGCCTGCCAAGGCGACGGGGCAGACCGGCTCCTGCAAGGCGAGGTCCATCATGGCAGTGACGGCAAAGCGGCCCTTGGTGGTCAAACGCATGGTGAGATTTCTTGAATACCTGAAGAATTCTCTCAACTATAGCGGCAGCCTCTCGCCTTAGTCAACGATTTTTCTCAAGTATTCTGGATCAAGGCGAAACTGTTTTTCCGTTCCTTCCAGGGGAATGCCTGCTGCCTTCAGTTGCGCCAGCGCCGCGTCAAGCCGCCGTTCCGTTTCCTGCGCATGCAGAAAGAGCGCCTCCAGCGCCCGGAGGAGCGGGTCGTCCATACTGCTGGCGACGGCATACGCCCGAAACGCCCGCTCGCCGCCGCGCAAGTCGTGGTCGAGAATGCGCGCCGGAATGCCCACGGCGGTCGCGCCGGGCGGGATATCCTGCGTCACCACCGCGTTGGAGCCAATGCGGGCATCCGCGCCGATGGTGATCGGCCCGAGAATTTTCGCGCCCGCGCCCACCACCACCCGGTCGCCCAGGGTGGGATGGCGACGGCCCTTTTCCCAGGAAGTGCCGCCCAGGGTCACGCCGTGGTAGAGCGTCACATCATCGCCGATGACTGCCGTCTCGCCAATGACAACGCCCATGCCGTGGTCAATGAACAGGCGCCGCCCGATCACGGCCCCCGGATGAATCTCGATGCCGGAGAGCCAGCGCGCCCAATGCGCCATGAAACGCGCCAGCCACTTCAGCCGCCAGCGCCAGAGCCAATGCGTAACCCGATGCGCGGCCAGCGCGTAGATGCCGGGATAACAACTCGCAATCTCCCAGAAGGAACGCGCGGCGGGATCACGGTCCGCCACCGACCGAAAAAACTTCCACAAGGCAGAAAACATGCTCTCTTGATCCGGGACTCATTGCGCCGCATTGTAACAATGAACGATAACCATGGATCAAAAAACGTATAAGCGAGCCGCAAACGACCGGACAAGACATCACGCTATAATTCCCGCGCATGGCCCTGTCCGGCAGGAGCACACCGCAACCCGACAAAGGAAAACATCCCATGAAATGGACTGATCTTCAGGAAATCGCCTTTCAGCTTGTGGAGCGCCATCCCGAGCAGGACCCCGCGCGCGTTAATTTCGTGGATCTGCGCAACTGGGTGCTGGCGCTCCCGGAGTTTGACGACGACCCGGCGCATTGCGGCGAAAAAATCCTGGAAGCCATCCAGCAGACGTGGATCGACGAAGTGGCCTAACCCCTGGCGGCGCATCTGCGCGCATTCGCAAATCCTGCCGACAGTCCCTGATTCGTCAATGACGGCAAGAAAGGCGATCCCTGTCACACAGGCCCTGTCCTGTACAAATGGCAGGCGACTTCCTGTTCTGCCTGGGTTGTGGTTTCCGGGTAGCGTTCCCGGCAGATGGGCGTAGCTTTGGGGCAGCGGGGATGGAAGTGGCAGCCGGGGGGCGGGTTTGCGGGGGAGGGCGTTTCGCCTTCCAGGCGAACGGGCGGAATTCCGCCTTCGATGCGGGGCACGGCGGAAAGCAGCGCCTCTGTATACGGATGGAGCGGCGCGGCAAGCACTCGTTCCACCGGCCCTTGTTCGACAATGCGTCCCAGGTACATGACGGCCACCTCGTGCGCCAGGTATTCCACCACGGCGAAATTGTGCGTGATGAAGAGATAGGCGAGATCAAGCCTTTCCTGCATTTCCTTCAGGAGATTCAGGATTTGCGCCTGCACCGAGACATCAAGCGCCGATGTGGGTTCGTCGCAGAGCATGACCTGCGGCGAGACGGCTAGGGCGCGGGCGATGGCAATCCGCTGGCGCTGGCCGCCGGAGAATTCATGCGGATAGCGTTCCAGCGCGCCGGGATCAAGGCCGACTTCGCGCAGGAGCGTGGCCGCGACCTTCCGGCCCGCGTTTGCCGAAGGCGCGATGCCCAGGGCGAGCATGCCTTCTTGCAGGATGTCGCCCACGGTCATGCGCGGGTTCAGGGAGGCGAACGGGTCCTGGAACACCATTTGCACGTTCTGGCGCAATGCCTTCAGCGCCGCTGGCGCTTGTGCCCGGTTCTGGACGAAGAGCGGCTTTCCCTGCCAGAGGAGCGTGCCTGCCGTTGCGGGGATGAGGCGGATGAGCGCCTTGCCCACGGTGGTCTTGCCGCAACCGGATTCCCCTACCAGCGCCAGTGTGCGTCCGGGCCAGAGTTGCAGGCGCACGCCATCCACCGCGTGGACGTGTCCTTGCACCCGTTGCAGCAATCCCTTGCGGATGGGGAAGTGCACCTTCAGGTTTTCGACGTGGAGGAGGGGGACGGCGCTGGTGGCGTCCGTCTGCCCGCCCATTTCCTTGTGTGGCGCGAGGATTGCCGGCAGGGGCGGCTGTTGCCGGACGGGCGGCGGCGGGGGGAAGTGGCAGCGGACGAAGGATTCCCCGTCCGGATCGGCGGCGCTTGCGGCAAGCGGCATGGCGGGCGGCGCTTTTGTGCGGCATTCGTGGCGGACAAAAGCGCAACGCTCGGCGAAGCGGCAGCCTGTGGGCATGGTTTCCAGTGGGGGGACTTGTCCGGCGAGGGCCGCCAGGCGTTTACCCCGGTGCGCGGCTTCGGGGAGGGCGGCGAACAGTGCCTGGCTGTACGGGTGGCGCGGGGCGCGGAAGAATTGTTCGCGTGTGGCCGATTCGATGATTTCCCCGGCGTACATGACGCCGACCCGGTGCGCCATGCGGGCGACCACGCCCAAGTCGTGGGTAATCAGCAGGAGGGCCATGCCGTGTTCCCGCTGCAAGGCGACGAGGAGATCGATGATCTGGGATTGCACGGTGACATCCAGCGCCGTTGTGGGTTCGTCGGCGATCAGGAAGCGGGGCTTGCCGGCCAGGGCGATGGCGATCATCACGCGCTGTTTCATGCCGCCGGAGAACTGGAACGGGTATTCCTCCAGTCGTCGCGCCGGATCGGCGATGCCCACTTGCGCGAGCAGGGTTTTGGCTTCTTCCTTTGCCGCTTTGCCGGTGAGGCCACGGCGGGCCAGCGCCTCGCCGATCTGTTCGCCGATGGTGAGGACGGGATTCAGGCTGGTGGCGGGTTCCTGGAAGATCATGGCCATTTCTTGCCCGCGGTAGGCGCGCATGGCGGATTCTGGCAGCCGGAAGAGTTCGACGCCCTGATCGTGGAGTTCGCCCTGGACAAGCTCAATTGCGGCGGGCAGGAGACGCATCAGGGCCAGGGCGGTCAGGGATTTGCCGCAACCGGATTCCCCGACCAGGGCCAGTGTTTCTCCGGCGCGCAGGGTAAAGCCCACGTTGGAGACCGCCAGCACTGGCGATGCCCCATCACGGCGAATCCCCAGCGAAAGATTTCGCAGTTCAAGCCCCGGTCCTGGTCCTGCGGACGGCAATTTGCCCCGATTGCTGTTTGTAGTAATTCCCTCTCCTCCCGAAGGGGGGAGAGGAGGGGGGGAAGCCTCTTCTGCGGCGCAAAGCGCCGGTCTTTTTTTCGGTGCAGCTTCCATGCTTTACGCGACGCTCCATGCTGGTTGCGGGAGACGCCCCGCTGGTCGCGGGGAACGCCCCGCCGGTCGCGGGAATGCCCCGTCGGTTGGGGGCGTTCCCCCGCGCTGATCCCCTCGCCCCCTTGGGGGGAGAGGGTGCCCCGAAGGGGCGGGAGAGGGAGTCCTTTCATACGGAGCGAAGCGACGGTAACTTTTTTCACCGCTCCGGCAGAACAAACGCGCAAAGAAAGACTTGCGGCGCTTCGCGCCGGAGGGTGGACGCCCTCTCTCGCCCCTGCCGGGGCACTCTCCCCCGCCAAGCGGGGGAGAGGAAGGCAGCCTCTTCAAAATTCTGTACGCAGGAAGCGGAGTTTCCCGCGGGTTGCGGGGCGTTTCCTGTTGATTGCGGGGGATTCCCTTTTGGCGGCGGGGCGTTTCCCTGTATTGATCCCCTCGCCCCCTTGGGGGGAGAGGGTGCCCCGAAGGGGCGGGAGAGGGAGTCCTTCCATACGGAGCGAAGCGACGGTAACTTTTTTCACCGTTCCAGCAGAACAGCCGCGCAAAGAAAGACTTGCGGCGCTTCGCGCCGGAGGATGGACGCCCTCTCTCGCCCCTGCCGGGGCACTCTCCCCCGCCAAGCGGGGGAGAGGAAGGCAGCCTCCTCAAAATTCTGAACGCAGGAAGCTGGCTTGTGGCTTTGTCGGAAGAGAAATTCCCCCTTTCCCTCTCCCCCTTCGGGGACGCGGGGATTGTTTCCGTGGGCGGCGGTTGTTCCGTGTCGGTTTCCGGAGAAAATTGCTGTCCGCAGGACTCCTCGTCGGTTCCGGGCGGCGCTTGTTTTTCGCCGGGTTCTGCGCCGTCGCTTCCGGGAGAGGATTGGCGTCCGCTGGCGGATGGGTCGAAGGCGTCGCGGATGGCGTCGGCGAAGAGGTTGGCGGCAAGCACCAGGGTGAACATGAACAGGAAGGAAGCGGCAAGCGTCCACCACACCACGGGTTCACGGCCCAGTTCCATGCGGGCATTGTTAATCATGGTGCCGAAACTGATCATGGCGGGATCAACACCAATGCCGATGTAGGAGAGCACGGATTCCGTGAGGACAAGGGCGGAAAAATCCATGACGAAGGCGATCACCACGATGTGCGAGAGATTGGCAAGGATGTGGCGGCCAAGGATGCGGTGCGCAGGCACGCCAAACGCCTGGGCGGCCTGGATGTATTCGAGTTCGCGGAGCTTCAGGGTCTCGCCGCGCAGCAGGCGGGCAAGGCTGGTCCAGCTCGTCATGCCCAGGATCAGGCACAGGGCGAGCAGGCGCGCGTCGGCGCGTTGGGCCGCCGTGGAAAACCAGTCCGGATGCGTGTCGATCAACACCTGCATCATGAGCACGGAAGCCGCAATCAGGAGCACGCCGGGAATGGAATTGAGCACCGTATAGATGTACTGGATGAGATCATCCACCCAGCCCTGGAAATAACCCGCCGCAATGCCCATCACGATGGCAATGGGCAAGGTGACGAGCGTGGTCACAAGACCGATCACCAGTGCGGTGCGAATGCTCTTCAGCACGAGATAAAAGACATCCTGCCCCACCTTGTCCGTGCCGAACACGTGATACACACCGGAAAGCGCGAAGAGCGGGACGAAGAGGAGACAGAGCGCAAGGAGCATGCCCCAAACGCCATTCCAGGCGAACCTTGGCGGCGGTAACAAGCGGCGCGGCCTCCACAGGAAACGCGCGGCGGCACCAAGGGAAATCCCGCGGCGGCGAGAGAAAAGGAAGGCAAGCGGGAGGAAGATCGCCACCCAGAGCAGGAGACCCTGCACGATGCCCCGCGCCACACGCTTGGCGATATCCTTCCCATGCGCCGCTTCCTCCGCCAGATGCGCGCCGCCGTGGACAAGGCGCGGATAGACGCGGGTAATGCCCTCCGCGCTTTCAACGGTTTCCATCGCGTGGGAACGGATGGCAAAAGGCGCGGAATACGTCTTCTCATGCCCGGTGCGCAAATGCGCAAGAAGGGCATCGAGCACGGAAAAGACCTCGACGCCATACAAGGTCTCGCCCTGCCCCGGCGCATCCGGCAGGCGGGGCCGGTAGTGGAGGGAATCCAGCAGGCCTACCAGCAGGAAGGCAAAAAGGAGCGTCGCGGAACCCGTGGCCACGGCGCTTTTCCCCAACTGCCGCCAGGCGCGCAACAAGGGCAGGGAAGAACGCGAATACACACCCAGTCCGCCCGCAGCAAACACCAGGAACCAGAGAAGAAGATCAGACCAAAGGAGGACAGGCTGGAAAGACATGGGCAGGTATGGGCAGGTCACTGGAAGCGGATGCGCGGGTCCACAAGGGTGTAGGAGATGTCGGTGAGGATCAGCCCGACGATGTACAGGACAGAACCAATGAAGACCATCGCCCGCACCACGGAGAAATCCTGCGCCAGGATGGCGTCGATGGTATAGCTCCCCAAACCGGGAATGCCAAAGAAGGATTCCATGAGCAACGCGCCCATGAAAAGCGTCGGGATCACCACCACCACGCCCGTCAGGATGGGGATCATGGCGTTCTTGAGGATGTGGCGGAAAAAGATGCGTGTCTCCGGCAAGCCCTTGGCGCGGGCCGTGCGCACATAGTCGCGGGCGACTTCCTCCAGGAAGAAGGCGCGATACCAGCGGATGGAAGCGCCTGCGCCGCCTACCACGCCGATCATCACAGGCAATACCGCGAAGCGCCAGGCATCCGCCAGTTCCTCGCTGAAACCGGAAATCGGCGCCAGAAGCCAGACCTTGGCGAACAGGTATTGCCCGCAAATGATATAGAACAGGCCGGGAATGGACATCATCCCCACAGAGACCACCACGCCCCAGAAATCCAGCCGCGTGCCGCGGAAAAAGGCGAAGAGGAGGGCGAAAGTGACTGCGGAGAGGAGTCCCAGCAGAAAGGTAGGCAGCGCAATGGCAAGCGACGGCCCCATGCGGGAGAGGATTTCCCGGGCGATATCCCGCCCATCCTCCGCCGCGCCGAAATCGCCCCGGAACATGCGGATTGATTTCACGTGGAAGATGGTATCCGTCACCTTGGCGAAGCCCTGGGCCTTTTCGTTCCAGAACAAGGGCCGGTCATAGCCCCGCTCGGCCTTCCAGCGGGCGATGGCCTCCGGCGTGACGCGCTTCGCGCCCAACTGCATCCGCGCCATGTCGTCCGGCGTATTCACCAGGAAGAACAAGGCGAAGGTCAACAGGTTCACTCCCAACAAAATGGGCACTGCGTACAAAAGACGGCGCAAGATATAAGTCAGCATGGGATGTGGTTATAAACCATTCCAGGGGAAAAGGACAATTGTTCATGCGAAATTGCAAATCAGAAGATGGAAGACGGAGGGAAAGGGAAAATGCCCTGCCCGGCCAAGGCATCCCACGGGGGAGCATCCTGCTCCCCCGTGGGATGGACAGGGCGGCAGGATGCCGCCCCCACCTTGGGGACACCGCGCAACAACGGGACGCCCGTCCGCAACAACGCGCCAAACCGCCAACATTTCGTCACTTTCCGGAGCACAGCGGCGCAGAAATCCACTGGCGCTTGTTTGTGCGATGCCCTTCCCTCCCGCCGCTTTGCCTAACGCAGGCGCTCCCTGCCGTAGGCGGCTCTTTGCTGGCTTTGTTGCGCGAGGATGCGGTTGGCGGCGCGCAGGCGGTCGATGACGCGGGAGATGAGGGTTTTCTGCATGCGTTCCTGAAGTTCATCAGAAGAAAGCACGAGTGCCGCGCTGCGGATTTCGAGGAACTGACAGGGTTCCAGGGTCGTGACCGTGGCATGCCGCCCGCTCGAATCATTGTGCAGATAGGCCATCTCGCCCACGACCTCGCCGCCCTCCAACTGGCAGAGCGCCTTGCCGCCCACGGAGACTTCCACGCGACCGCTGACCAGCACGCCAAAGTGATTGTCGTTGACCCCCTCGGCGAAAATGATGACTTCTGCCTCGACCTCGCGCCAGATGGAAAGCCGCAGCAGTTCCCAAAGCTCGATGCACTCGAAGTCGGCAAAGATTTCCAGCGCGCGCAGGGCGCTGAAGTGGGCTTGATCCACATCGCCCGAATCTTCGTCGTCCTTGTCCACAAGTTCAAAGCGCACGGCGGATAATTCCTTGGCGAATTCGGCGCCGTTCTTGTAGCGATTGAACAGATCCTTTTCCATCGCCTTCTTGACGATGGTGTCCAGCGTCGCGGGCAGGTTTGGGTTGAGTTGCGTGACGCTCGGCACATCCGTGTTCAGGACCTTGTAGACGAGCGTCGCCTGGTTCTTGGCCTGGAAGGGCAGGCGTCCGGTCAGCATCTGGAAGAGCAGCACGCCGAGCGAATAGAGGTCGGTCTTCTGGTTCAGGGGATGCCCCTTCACCTGCTCGGGCGACATGTAGGCGGGAGAACCCATGCCCATGACGAAAGTGGATTCCTGGTTCCGGTTCTTGTGGATGTTGAGCGCCAGCCCGAAATCGGTGATCTTGGGATTGTCGTCCTTGTCCAGCATGATGTTGGCGGGTTTGACATCCCGGTGGATAACGCCCTGGTGATAGGCGTAGTCAAGCGCCAGACAACACTTGAAGATGATGCCAATGACCCTGTGCATGGGCAGCAGGCGCTCGATATGGCAGAAACGCTCCAGCGACTCGCCCTGCACGTATTCCATGGCAATGTAGGCGCGCTTCTCCTCGACAACCGCGTCGTACACCCGCACGATGTTGGGATGCACCAGCCGTCGCGCCACGGTGCCCTCGGTGCGAAAGAGCTTGCGGAGCCTCCGGGAGACTGCGGCGTTGCCCCGATCGAAATCGACCAGCTTGACGGCGACCTGCTGGTGCTGATCCGGGTCTTCGCACAGATAGACGATGGCCGTGGCGCCCTTGCCCAATTCCTGGAGAATGCGATATTTCCCGATCGTTTCCATCCTGATACCCTGCCCGCTTATGATTTTGATGTTCGGGGAATTTTAGCAATATGCCCGGTAAAAGTCTTGAAAAAATTTCCTTTCGGCCCCATAGAAGAAGAGTCGATTAGGAGATTTATCCACATGAACGAGCATTTTGAACCCACGCAGGAAGTACCTCAACCCGCAAGCCCTGCGGGCGCACAGACGGACTCTCCGGCAAAGGCGGCAGGCAACAAGGCCAGGGACGAGGAGATTCCATTCGTCACGGTGGGCGCGCCAGGCGCCGGGGAGACCGCAAACATCACGGCGGATTTGTCCGCGCTCGACGCGAATGCGGCTCTGAACGAGGAAATCGCCCGTCTGCGCCAGCAACTCACGGAACGGGAGGATGCCTGGTTGCGCGCGCGAGCCGAAGCCGAAAACGCGCGACGGCGCGCGCAGGAAGACCTTGCCAAGGCGAGCAAGTTTGCCATCGAGAAATTCGCGGGTGAGCTTCTGGCGGTCAAGGATAGCCTGGAGGCCGCGCTGGCGAGTGAAAAGCAGAGCGCCGCAGACCTGAGGAGCGGTGTGGAACTCACCCTGAAGCAACTCGTGACCGCCTTCGAAAAAGCTGCCCTGAAGGAAATCAACCCGGTCGGCGAGAAATTCGACCCCAATCTGCACCAGGCCATCCAGGTGGCGCCCAGCGACCTTGCGCCCGATACCGTGGCGCAAGTGCTGCAAAAAGGCTACCTGATCGCCGAGCGCGTCCTGCGCCCGGCCATGGTGCTGGTCTCCAAAGGGCCTGCGGACGGCAAACCCGCGAGCGGACAGTAATTTCCCAAACGGCAGTCCCGCAGACGCATTGCCGCGACAGCGGCCCCAAAACATGCTGTTCGCCATTGTGGCGCTTCGCGCGGGTGCTGCCGCTGGTTATCCCCTGCTGTCAAGCCAAGTGACGTTGCTTGGAGGTCCTTCTGCGCCTGTTGTTTCGGCGTGGCCCCAGTCGTTGTCGAGAATCTGGTTCCGGCCGCCTTTCTTGGCGAGGTACATGCGTCGGTCGGCGATTTCGACCAGGCGATGGCGATCCGGGACTTCGTCGCGCAGGCGTTCGGCGATGCCGATGCTGGCCGTCATGGTGCGGCCCAGGTGTTGTCCCAGTCCGGACTGGAGCAGGCGGGTCAGGGCCGCGCGCGCGTGGCGGACATGCGTGTGCGGCATGATGACGAGGAATTCCTCGCCGCCCCAGCGCACCAGGATATCCCCGGAACGCAGCATCTGGCTGATCGTTGCCGCCGCGTTCTTGAGCACGATATCCCCGGCCTCGTGGCCGGATTGGTCATTCACCGTCTTGAAATGGTCAAGGTCGATGAAGGCGAGCGCGATCGGGGTGTTGCTGCGCAGGGAGTTGCTGAATTGCATCTCCAGCAATTCCTCGCCGCTGCGCCGGGTGAAGACCCGCGTCAGCGGATCGTGCGCCGCTTGCCGCACCAAGGCCAGCATCAGCGCCAACTGGCTCATGCTGGAGAGCATGGAAATGCCCGCCAGGATCGTGAGCAGCCAGATGTCGCCGCCGAACGCCAGGATCCAGTCGGACACGGGCGCATGCGACCAGTTGACGAAGCCTGCGAGACACTGGGCGACCAGGATGGGGAACGCAAAGATGAGGCTCTCCAGCGCCGTCAGCGGAAAGATGGCAAGGCAGCTCAGGAAGACGAACGGCAGGAAGGAGTAACCGATCGCGATGACAGCCGAGGCGCCTTCCAGTTGGAAGGGCGAGAGCGCGATGTGGGAAGCGAGGAAGAACGAGGCCGGGACCAGGGCCAGGATGCCCATGGCGCGGTAGGCGTCCCGGATGCGGCTGTTGGGCACGTAGAAATACACCAAGGCGAAAAGGGCAAGGCTGACCAGGAGGCGAAGCCCGAAGAGATAGAGCCACAGCGCAAACGGGAAGAATACATAGTCGATGACGCTCCACAGGGGCGTGACGAGTGCGAAGAGCAGGGCGATGAAGCGCGCCCGGTTGCCGATCATGGAGGCGCGCCGGGAAGCGAGCAGGGGCAGGTGGCGAAATGGCGAGAGCAGGGAGGGAAAATCGCCGGGCAGCAGCTCGCTTGCGATCAGGGATGTCGCCCACCTGAGAAACGAGGATTCCTGCTCGGAATCAGACGCATCGTGAGACATGGTCTTTCCGACAGCGGATGAAAAGAATAATTTGGGCATTCTATGACATCGCATCCCAAAGGGCAATGGTTTTGCGATTGTCGGTTAAAAAAGCGCCGGACGGCATTTGCCGTCCGGCGGAACTACTGCTTCTTTTTCTCTGTTGCTGAGGTTGAGGTGCCATTCGTTCAGCGGTTCTCGCCGCCAAGACGAATGTGTACATTTTCCCCCAACTGTGCGCGGAATCCAATCACTTGTCTGTATCAAGCGGATAGGCGCTGCCTATGGCAGCCAGCATGTTTATTGCGGAGTGGTTTCCATTTGTCGCAGCGCGAGGCTAACGGAAAGCTGTGCGCCCAGCCAGCCCAGCGCCGCGCCAACAGCGGGCAGGAGCAGGAAACGGGCAAGGGAAGGGCCTTTCAGGACGAAATGGCTGCCATAGAGGGCGGAGAGGCGCGCCGCAGATTCTTCCAGCAGCGAGACGCCCGCCATGAGCAGAATGCCGGCCATAAGGCCGCCCAATCCGCCTTGCAGGATGCCAGAATAGCAGAAAGGCCGCCGGATGAAGGCATCCGTGGCTCCGATGAAGCGCGCCACCTCGATCTCGTCGGCCTGCGCCAGCACTTGCAGGCGGATGGTATTGAAGGTCACGGCAATGAGACCGGCGGCAAAGACGAGCGCGAGCAGATCGACGATACGGCGACCCAGAGCGAGGAAGGCATGGAAACGCTCGATCCAGGCGGAATCAAGCTGCGCGTGGGCGACGCCCGGCAATTGCGCGAGATCCGCGCGCATGCGCTCCAGGTCTTCCGGCGTGGCCTGCGCCGGTTCGATGATGAAGGCGTCGGGCAGGGGATTGTGCGGCAGGCTTGCGAAGATTTCCGCCATGCCGTCGCTGCTCTGCATCTGTTCCAGCGCCTCTTGCCGGGAGACAAAGCGCCACTGTCCGGGCAGGCGTTCCGCAAGGCGCTTCCGGGTTTCCCGCGTGACGTCGGCGGGCGCTTCGATGTCCATGAACAGGCTCAGTTGCTGGCCCTGGTGGGCATTCTTCCCCAGAGACTGGACATTTTCGAGGAACAGGTCGCCCGCTGCGGGCAGGGTCATGGCGACGCCGATCACGAGGAGCGACAGGAGGGTGTTGAGCGGCGCGCGCCAGAGCCGGACAAGCGCCCGGGAAAAGGCGACGCGGTGTTGTCGCAGCCATGTTTTCATGAGGCAAGCCTGCCGTGGTCAAGGATGACGCAGCGCGTCGTGTGCTCCGGGATTTCCGGCGGCTCGTGGGTGGAAATGAGCACGGTCACGCCGACCCGGTTGAAGGCGACAAACAGATCCAGCACCTGGCGGGCAGCCTTGAGATCCAGATTGGCTGTCGGTTCGTCCGCGAGCAGGATGGCCGGACGGTTGACGACGGCGCGGGCAATCGCCAGCCGTTGCTGCTCGCCGCCGGAGAGCGTGATGGGCCTTGCCTTCTCCCGTTCCAGGAGGCCGACCTTGTCGAGCGCCGCGCGCGCGCGGCGTTGCGCTTCCCGGAGCGGCAACCCGATGATGTCGAGCGGCAGGAGTACGTTTTCGAGCACCGAGCGGTCGAAAAGCAGTTTTTGATCCTGGAAGACCTGCCCCAGATTCCGGCGCAGGTAGGGCAGTGCCTTCTTGCGCAGGGCAAAGAGATTCTGCCCGTTTACGACCAGGCTCCCGGAGGTGGGGCGTTCGATGGCGCCGATCAGTTTCAGGAGCGTGGTCTTGCCCGCGCCCGAATGACCGATCAGGAAGATCATCTCGCCCCGGGCGATTTCCAGGGAGAGATCCCGCAGAGCCTCGAAGCCGCCGGGATAGCGTTTGGTGAGATGGTCGCCGACGATCATGCGAAGATGGCATCCACGAATTCCCGCGCCACGAAAGGGCGCAGGTCGTCAATGCCCTCGCCCACGCCGATGAAGCGGATGGGCTTGGGGCATTGACGGGCGATGGCGGCAATGACGCCGCCCTTGGCGGTGCCATCCAGCTTGGTGAGCACGAGGCCCGTGACCTGGATGGCCTTGTCGAAGGCGCGCACCTGCTGGAGCGCGTTCTGGCCGATGTTGGCGTCCAGAACCAGCAACACTTCGTGTGGGCCGCTGGCTTCGGCCTTCTGGATGACCCGGCGCACCTTGGCGATTTACTCCATGAGGTGCACTTGCGTGGGCAGGCGTCCGGCGGTATCGGCCAGCACCACGTCGATGTTGCGGGCGCGGGCGGCATTGATGGCGTCGAACACCACTGCGGCGGGATCGCCGGATTCCTGCGTGATGACATCCACGCTGTTGCGCTCGCCCCAGGTGACGAGCTGCTCACGCGCGGCGGCGCGGAAGGTATCCCCCGCCGCCAGGAGCACTCGTTTTCCTCCTGCCTGGAAATGGTGGGCGAGCTTGCCGATGGAAGTGGTCTTGCCCGCGCCATTCACTCCGGCGATCATGATGACGAAGGGTTTGTGTCCTGCCACGGCGAGCGGAGTTTCCAAGGGCGAGAGCAGTGTCACAAAGGCTTCCTTGAGCGCGGACTGGATGGCTTCCGGCGTCTCCAGCTTTTCCTTTTTTGCGCGAGCCTTCAGCGCATCCAGCAGGAACTGTGTGGCCTCAATGCCTACGTCGGAAGTGATGAGCAGGGTTTCCAGCTCCTCCAGAAGCGCGTCATCCACCTTGCCCCGCGCAAAAATGGATTTCAGTTTTCCCCCCAACTGCGCCCGCGTCCGGGCCAGCCCGCCAAACAGTCGCTCACGCCAGGAAGGTGCGGGAGCCGCCGGAGCAGCGACGGACGATTCCACATCCACAGGCGCGTCAGGAGATGCGGGAACGGCGGGAGACTTGGGTTTCAGGAGACGGAACATGCTGGTTTCATGCGAACGAAAGAAACAGGATGATAGCCTAGCACGAACGCCAGGAAAATGGCGGATTCCGTTGCTTCCCTGCTCGGGCAAACCCGACGAGAAGCGTCGCTTTCCCGGATTGCGGACATTGGTGATGGTCGAATCAAGACGGCTGATTTGCGGGAAGGAAAGCGTGGAACGACGGTGTTACCTGAGTTCCTTGCCGCCGGACGCGGAACGGATCGAACGTCGCATCTGGGCGCCCTGTTTTCCTTCCTCCGCCTTGTATCTTCCCCTTGCAGGCCGAAACGGATAGATTCCACCCGTTTGACCGGCCCGGCTGGATAGTTCGTTGCGCCCTTGGAACAGAGATGATTCCGTGAGAGAGCCAGGAGCGTCCAGCCGGTTTTTCACCTGTTACGAGCTTTTGAATCTGTCCGCTTTCATGATTTTCAAATTGTCCGCTTTTTTGTGCCGTATGCCAATTGCCGGAGGGCGCAGCCCGTAGGCAATTGGCATGCGGCGGCGGACGC
>JAISLJ010000065.1 GCA_031290955.1 Zoogloeaceae bacterium
CCCGCCTCGGACAAGATCACAACACGGGAGAATTGCAAAATGTCAGACCACTCCAGGCTCGTTGCAGAAGGGATAAGCCGCGCATCGTCAGAAACGATGGCGTTTGGATCGGCACTCAAGGTCCGAAATGTTCGATTTAGCTCAATGTACATGTGCGCAAGAATACTGCATACGCTGGATCAGCGCCAGATGGGGGCAAGTGGCTCTGTGCCCGGATCGTTGCGCTTCAATCAAAGGCCCGAGCTCCGAACAAACATTCGCCCTCCTCATTTCCCGGGCAGTTCCGTAAATCTTGCCTTGCAGGTAACGCCTGCGGGGATTTGCAGTTTTGGGTTTGGCAGTTCCAGGATGACGACAAATGTTCCGCTTGCCGCATCGACCAGTTGATCCACGGATCGCACCTTGGCAACATGGCGTCCGTTGGCGGGGATTTCCGATGTCACCTCGACTTCCATGTGCGCTCGTATCTTGCCGAAGGCGCTCTTGGGGAGCACAACATGGACGCGCAGCGGATCCAGTTGGGCGAGTTTCAGGATGCCCGCCTTGCCGGGTTCCACAACTTCGCCGGGATACGCGCTCTGTTCCACCACCACGCCGGTAAACGGACTGCGGATCGTGCGCAAATTCAGCAGGCTCGTTTGCTGTTGGTGTTCCAGTTTGGCGAGTTGCCGGTTTTCGGTGGCGACTTTCAATTCCGCCTGCGCCAAGCGTAACTCGGCTTCCGCATCATCCCGCTCCTGAGCGGCCATGACTTTTTCCTGCGCCATTGTTTTTCGGCGGTCAAATTTTTTCCGGGCAAACTCAATCTTGCCTTCCGCCGCGCTGACCGGGCCTGTCTGCACGGACTTGAAGCGTGCCAATTCCGCGTTGGCTTTTTCTGTCCGCGATTCCAGCTGTGCCAGCACTTGTCCTTTCTGGACGCGATCCGCCCGTTTGACGCGGACCTCTTCCAGCAGGCCCGTGACCGGGCTTCCCAGCGTCACGGTCTGGTTCGGCTCGATCAGGCAATCCGATACCAGAAGGTCTGCGGCATTTGTCCATGTTGCCCAAACGCCCGCGAGAATGCCTGGCGCAATCCACAGCAGACGCCTTTTGCTGCGTTGATGATGTCGTGTCCTCATTTCTGTTTCCTCTCTGCAAACGGAATGCCATGATACCGCGGCGCAGGCAATGTGCTTTCATTTCTGGTGCCGTCCCACGAAGCCCAGTGCCTGGAGCCACTTGCGGTCCCGCCGGACCGTATCGAGCCGAATCCGGCGATCATGCGCTTCGGCGCGCGCCTGCACGAACGCAGTCAATGCCCGAAACAACAAACCGTGATCCAGGAACGAACGCAAGCACGCAACCTTCCCCGTCTTGTGGAACCACGGGATAAAACGCTGGAACAGCGCGTCCTCCAGGCTGACGATGGCCTCCACCGTGCCGGGGCTGCCTTGCCGGGCCGTGCGACCAAAAAGCTGGCGGTCGATCCGCGCGCTTTCGTGGAATTCCGTCAGGATGACGTGCAGGCCGCCTTTCTCCTCGACTTCCGGCGCGAGCCGGATGTCGGTTCCACGCCCGGCCATGTTGGTGGCCACCGTGATTCTTCCCGGCTGTCCGGCCCGCGCCACCGCTGCCGCTTCCTCCTTGTCCTGCCGGGCGTTGAGGAGGGTGTGCGGGATACCCTGTCCGGCAAGCAGGCGGCCCAGATGTTCAGAGGCAGCCACCGAACGGGTTCCCACCAGGACGGCGCGGCCTTCTCCGGCAATTTCCCGGGCGCGTTCGGCAACCGCCTGCCAGCGCGCTGCCGAAGTGCAAAAAACGCGATCCGGCAAACGCTGTCGCCGGGAAGGTTTGTGCGGGGGAATGCGCGTGACACAAAGATCGTACACCCGTTTCAGTTCAGTCGCCACTTCCCGCGCTGTTCCCGTCATCCCGGCCAAGAGGAGGTAGCGCCTGAAAAAACG
Organism: Zoogloeaceae bacterium; assembly: GCA_031290955.1. Lineage (GTDB taxonomy): Bacteria > Pseudomonadota > Gammaproteobacteria > Burkholderiales > Rhodocyclaceae > Azovibrio. The sequence continues at coordinate 1,947 of JAISLJ010000065.1, forward strand.
TTGGTAGGTGATTTGCGACAGGGTACGGCGTTGCCCGGTGATCTCGCACTGTTCCTTGGCTTCGATCATCTGGTGCAGGCCGCGTTCCCAGCTTCGATCCGGCATGACCCGTCCCGTGGATTCATCCACGATCTGCACCTTGCCTTCCGCGAGGATATAGTGCTGGTCAATGTGGAACAGGTGGAGGGCGGACAAGGCCTGGCTTGCGAGTTCCTTGCGCCAGAGCGGGGATTTCCAGACGCCTGCGAATCCGGCCGCGGCCCTGGCGACTTCCGCCTCGCCGTCGGGCGTCAGCCAGAGATCGCGATGGCGCAGGCGGTAATGCCGTTCCGCTTCCAGCGTCTTCGCAATGCCCAGCGCCTGCTGATACACTTCCGCGCCGAGTTCATCCGGCAGGGTCTCGGAGATGATCAAGGGGGTCCTCGCCTCGTCGATCAGGACGCTGTCCGCCTCATCCACAATCGCCATGTGCAAGCCGGGCAGAAGCGCGGCAGGCATGCCCTGCCCGTCCGCCAGACGGCGCAGTTTTCCTTGTGCCGCGAAGGTGTCGCCCAGCGCAATCTGGTCTTTCAGGTAATCGAAGGTCAGTTCCTTGTTGGCCACGTGCACCACATCACAGGCGTATTGGCGGCATCGCTCCCCGATGGGCATTTCCTGCTGGATGACGCCGACGCGCAGGCCGAAGAATGTATAGAGCGGGGCGTTGTTTGCCGCGTCGCGCCCAGCCAGGTAGTCGTTGACCGTCACCACATGGACGCTCGCGCCCGTCATTGCCGCCGCGCATGCGGCAAGTGTTGCGGCGAGCGTCTTGCCTTCGCCGGTTGCCATTTCGACAATCCTGCCGCGCAGCAAGGCCCGTCCGGCAAGAAGCTGCACATCGTAATGGCGCATGCCCAGTGTGCGTCCTGCCGCTTCGCGCGCCAGCGCGAAGGCCTGGGCGAGCAGCGCATCCTGGAATCCTTGCCGCCGCATGCGGGCCGCGACCTCGCGCATGCGGCGGCGGATTTCCGCGTCCCCCAGCGCGCGCAAGGATGTTTCCTGTGCATTGACTTCTTGCGCGAAACGGCGTGGATGGTGGAGTTCCGGCAGGCGGGCTGCCCAGCCGCGCAAATATTCCTCGACGGCATGCACAGGTTGATCGGCGCGTTCCAGGCAGGCGGAATCCGCCAGTTCAATCTCCCGCCCAACAAGCAGCGCCCGCGCGTCAAACATGGTCCTGGCGGACGGCAATTGCCCTGCGGGCTTTTACAAACCCTTTCGGAATCAAGCGCCTTTCCATTCTCGTGACCATGTTTCACCTCATCATTGCAAGGGATTGAGGAGAGAGGATATTTCCATGGGCAAACTCCAAAGTGGCCCTTTCCATCTCACGGGGGAGCAGGATGCTCCCCCCACTTTGGATTGAGGGGCAGGTTTGTGCTGGCACGCACGACGAAGCCTCCCCTCGCCCGCCTGGCGGGAGAGGGTGCCCCGCAGGGGCAGGAGAGGGAGCCGTTCCTTGCGGAGCGCAGCGACGCTCACTTTCCCCAACCTTCCTGCAACGCAGACGCCCAAGGAAAAGTATGCGGCGCTTCGCGCCGGA
>JAISLJ010000066.1 GCA_031290955.1 Zoogloeaceae bacterium
ATGTAAATCTCATTGTGAAGAACCTGTTCGACAATGACGATCCTACCTCGCAGAGCGCAAGCTCCTTCACGCCGCCAGTTCATCGCTGGGTTGCGCTCCAGTTTACAGGCAAGCTCTGAGTGAATCTGGTTTGCGCCGGATCGGCATCCCATGCTCCGGCGCAGGATTTCCGAGCATTCCGCCGCCCGGTTGACCACCATGAAATGACCTCCGCCCGCGATGGCAATGTCGGCATGGCGGCAGGGCAGGAGGCGATCCTGGGTGCCGTGGATGCGCACGAGGGCTTCCGGTTTCTCGTCGTTGCGCCAGATGAGGAGGGCGTGAAGCGCCCAGCGCATTGCGATTGTGGAGGGCAATCTGCATAAATTCTACAGCATCCAGACCTGAAGACTTTCCTGCAAAACGCGCGCGCGTGTTCTGGTTGAGGCCAGTCCGGTCGACCGGATATGGGGCCCGCACCTCCCCGCAAATCCGTGCGGAAATCCGTACTCTTTCCCAGTGGGAAAGGCAGGGCGACAACGTCAGCCCGCCACCAGCCGCAAGAGGGGTTTCAGTTGCTCCCCGCAGGACGACCCTGGATCAGCCAGAGCAGGAGTTGGTTTGTGGCCAGTTGTCCGTGCGCGGCGTTGGCGTGGTTGATCATGAAGGTGAGCGCGTAGTGTCGTCCGTGGATATCCTGCGCGTAGCCCGCGATGGTCTTGACGCCATCCAGGGTGCCAGTCTTGATGTGGGCGCGGCCTTCGGCGGCTGTGCGTTTTAGGCGTGTGCTCATGGTGCCGTCCAGCCCGGCGATGGGCAGCGAAGCGACGAACTCCGGCATGACTGCGCTCTGCCAGGCCGCCCGCAGGAGACGGTTGAGGCTCACGGCGCTGATCCGCTCCTCGCGCGAGAGTCCGGAACCGTTCTCCAGCACAAGCTCCGGGAAATCAAGACCCTTTTGCCGGAGCCATTCCCGAATCCGGAGACGGGCCTTCAGTTCCGTGGTGCCCTCGCCTGCGGCGCTGCTGCCCAGAGTCAGGAAAATCTGGCGGGCCATGACGTTGTTGCTCCATTTGTTCACGTCGCGGATGACCTCCGCCACTGGTGGGGAATCATGGGTGAAAAGGAGGCTGGCGCTGGCGGGCACGGTCCCGGCCCGGACGCGCCCTTTCAGGGTGCCGCCCAGTTCCCGCCACAGGGCGCGGAACAGACCTTCCACATGACGATCTGCCGGGAGCGGGGCCAAGGTCAGGGCTTTTTGGCCGCAAGAGACGGGATAGTTGCCGCGCAGCGAAAAAAGGCCGGGGCTGTAGCGCAAATCCAGGCGGTCGCGCCAGCCGTCGCAGCCGCCTTTGCCGGGTTGGAGGCGGGCCTCGATCCGCAAGCCCTCGCTGGGCGTTTCGTTCCGAACCTGCACCGTGTTTTCCTCGACCCACAGGGTGAGGCGCAAGGCGCGGTAATCGACGAGCAACCCGTCCGGCCCCACGTTGTAGGCCCGCATGGGCCGCTGGTCGAAGGAGGCCGGATCATAGGGGAGCACATCGAACACCGAGCGATCCAGTACCAGATCGCCTTCAATATGGCGGATGCCGCGCAACTGCAACTGGCGCAGCATGAGCCAGAACGATTCCAGCACGAGCTTCGGGTCGCCGCTGCCTTTCAGGTAAAGATTGCCAGGCAGGCGTCCCGCGGCATCCGGCGCGGCATCCGTCCAGAAGGCCGTCTGCCAGGTGGTGGCCGGCCCCAGGAGTTCCAACGCGGCATAGGTGGTGACGAGCTTCATCACCGAAGCGGGATTCATGCTTTGCCGCGCGTTGTGACTTACAAGCGGGGCGGCGTTGGGCGTATCCAGCGGCTCGACCAGCACGGCGACCGACTGCGCGGGAATCTTGGCGGCATTGAGCGCCTGAAGCACGGGGGCGGGCAGGGATTGGACGGATTGGGCAAACAGGCCCGCTGCCCAGCAGAAGAGAAGACAGGGAAGGAAACGGAGCATGGCGGGCTGGCAAAGGAAACGAACAAAGCACGGCCCACCCCGGAAGTTTCCCGGAAACGGTGTGAAACCAAGATGCTGATGGGGAAAGCCTGCGCGACGGAATGTCTGGTTGCGGGGGTAGGATTTGAACCTACGACCTTCGGGTTATGAGCCCGACGAGCTGCCAGACTGCTCCACCCCGCGCCTGTCAAGCTGCGCATTATAGGAGAAAGGCAATGGAGCGTCAAGCGTCTTCTGGAGATTGTGTAGTGAGCTTCCTATCTGTCCACTGTTCTAGTAGCCAGTCACGCAAGACAAGAATGATATCTGACATGGAATTTGCTTGAGAGATGAGGTTTGTTTGCGAGGAGAAGAAAATGCCTGGACTCAAATACCGAGTAAAGCTGAGTGTGGAGGAAAAGGAGATGCTGGAATTGTTGCTGCGCAAGGGGAAAAGCGCGGCGCGCAGGCGGATGGAGAGCGGGACAAGGAGATCATGAAGGGGTCGGACACCGTGCGGCTCTCCAGCGGCGAATCCGTGAAGTTCGCGGCGGTCGATTCCCACCGCACTCGCTTAGGCGCAAGGTGGGGCCACGCCATCAGCCAGAACGGCAAAGCCTATCTGGGCGCGGCCTGGGAGCATGAGTACGACGAACGGTCAATGTGTTGTTTTTATCCTGTTTGTGGACTTTTTCGTGGAAGCGAATGCAATTTTTCTTGATACAGGGTTCATGCAGGCATACCATCTGTGCTCCCCATGTAGTCATATTTGATCGGCAGCAAGATGTTTTCCGTTGTTCATGTTTCGTCGCAAGGATTTGCGGCTGTTCTCACAGGTTCGTCCGTGGCGCGTGTTCACAAAGATGCAAGGGATGTAAAAATTCTTGACATGCCGTGCGAGGCTGGTTTCATGCTGAAGCCAAGCCAAGCCAAGCCAAGCCAAGCCAAGCCAAGCCAAGCCAAGCCAAGCCAAGCCAAGCCAAGCCAAGCCAAGCCAAGCCAAGCCAAGCCAAGCCAAGCCAAGCCAAGCCAAG
>JAISLJ010000067.1 GCA_031290955.1 Zoogloeaceae bacterium
ATACTGTTATGAATATCAGGACAAATGAAATATTAGGTACATCCACTTCATTCGTAACCCGTGGCGGATGGCTATCGAACAAATTTCTTAGGTATGATGATGGAGCCACGCATAGCTGCTCTGGCGGTGGCAGATCAGATATGCTATTCGTCCTTTCCATTCCACCGACCACTTCTTTGGAGGCTCAGAAATGAGTAGGCGCATCCGCGCCGGAGAAGCTGGTGGGAGAAACCATACAACACCTCAGCACCCTCATCCCCGCCAGAATCACGGAGCAAAATGGCGTCCGGGAAGAAATCAATTTCCCCTTGCCCAAGGGGCCTGTAACCATGTGGAATGCGACAGTCAAATTGGGGAGCCAGCATGAAGCCAGCGGTGTTTTCTTTTATTCTTCTCGCAATTTCCTGTCATTTGTGCTCGGAGCCTACTGAAAAAAATGGCACATCCGTATTTGCACAGGCTCCTCGTTTTGAGGAATACCCCGTTAGTATACACAAAGGGAAGATTGTTGTTCCTAGTAAATTTAGGAAGGATCGCCAGGGAACTTGGCGTGACGAGTTTGGGAAGAGCAGGAAGTCCCGCAAATTAATTTTGCCGGAAAGTATTCTTTCCCTGCACAGTTGTGGCGCCGAATGTAGATATTATCAACTCACGGATTTGACTTCGGGGAGATCCGTGTCAAGTTTAGACATGTTTGCGAGTGCTGAGCCACCAAACGTGACACGCGATGGTTATCGTTATATGACGATTTTATATTACAGGGCGGATAGCAGAATGCTTGTTGCGCGATATCAGATAGATACAGGCATCGTTGGCGAATATGATTGTCGAGAGCGTGTCTTTTTATTCGATGAAGCAGAACAAATCAAACCGATCACCAGGACAAAATATCGTTGTGGAGAATGAAGGCCATAGCTGTCGCATCCGCATCCCCCCCGCCTTGGGAACCTCGCGCAACAACGGAACGCCCGCCCGCAACAACGCGCCAGACCGCCAACATTTCGTCATTCCCTGGAGCGCAGCGACGCGGCAATCCATACAGCCTTTCCGCAGAAAAGGCGCATGGGCGAAAGAGGCGCGGCAGGCCAACGCCCGCGATAACGACAAGGGCATTACACAGATGAGCGCCGATGGATTGCCACGGGCCTTCGGCCCTCGCAATGACGACGAGGTGGGAGGAGCATCCTGCTCCCCCGTGGGATGGACGTATTGAGCGTCATCGTCGTGGGCATCTACCTTGAGCGCCGGGCGGCTGTCAAGACCCGCCAGATCATAACCCGGCAGGAATCGTATCGCGCCGCACAGACTGGAACGGAAAGCCGACTCGTCCGATCAGCCGCCAGCACGGAACTTTGCGCGCAACCGCAACAGACCAGGAAGATAGCCGAGCGCCATTGTGAGTAAAACGAATACAGTGGCGAGGACATAGCCGAGGACAGTGTTGGGAATGATCGCCACCACCGAAGTCACCAGAATGAACGACACGCAGGGAACAATAGTGAAGGCATACGCCCATACTTTGATGGCCTGCACTCTATCCACAGGAAGTTCTTCCAGTAATTCACAAGAATTTTCGTCACCCTCGATATAGCGAAGCCGGTAGCTTTTCATCGGGAAGAAGGGAAACCAGCAAATCACAAACCACTTGGTCGTCACAAATGAGCCATCGCGCCTGAATCTGGCTTGCCCATAGAACGTGGTTCCAATTCCATTGACCGTGATTCCGGTTCTACTGATCGTATTTGCCATGCTCGGCCTTTCAACGCGCTTTGCGTCATTCAAAACAGGGGCGATTCTAGCCAAAATTAGTGCCATTGGTAAGAATCGTATTGCATCGCACAGACTGAAATGGGAAAGTGATTCGTCCGGTCAGTCGCCTGAACGGGACTTTGCGCGCCAGCGCAACCGTCGCATTCCATCCAATTCTATCTTGCATCATCGCCGACCTTTATTTCGCGTAGCAGGTATTCCTTCGAGCGCATTTCTGTCAGGCGGCTTGCGGTACGTTGGAATTCGCCTGCCTGCATGCCTTCGGTATAGAGCGTTTCCGCCGCGCATGCCGCGGTGGCGATGAGTTTGATGCCTTGGTCGTAAAATACATCCACGAGCCAGGTGAAGCGGCGGGCTTCGGCGGATTGCGCTGGACCCATGCGGGGAATGCCAGAAAGGAGCACCGTCGGGTAGTGCCGGGCGATTTCCAGATAATCGTTCTGCGCACGCGGCCCGCCGCAAAGGTGCGCGAAATCGAACCAGATGACCTCTTCTCCTTGTCCCCGCACGGGAATTTCCCGCCCCAGGATTTCGACCGTGCCGCCCAATGTTCCGGATTTTCCTGCCATCTGCCGGAAATAGCCGGACATGCGTTCCTCTGCCGCCGCGTCCGCCGGGAAATGGTAGACCTCGACTTCTTCCAGCGCGCGCAGGCGGTAATCAATGCCTGCATCGACCTCGATGATCTCCAGTTCTTCCCGCAATAACGCGATGGCGGGCAGGAAACGTTCCCGGTGCAATCCGCCAGGATAGAGCTTTTCCGGCGGGTAGTTGGATGTCATTACCAGCACCACGCCTTCCTCCTTGAATCCGGCGAGGAGACGCGCAAGGATCATGGCGTCGGCGATGTCGGAGACATGGAATTCATCGAAACAGAGGAGCCGGGTCTCACGGGCAATGCTCGCGGCGACCATGCGCATGGGGTCTGGCTTGCCCTGGAAACGGTTGAGTTCCGCGTGAATACGCTGCATGAAGGCGTGGAAATGCGCGCGTTTCTTGCGCCGGTACGGCACCGCGCCGAAAAACGCATCCATGAGGAAACTCTTGCCGCGACCCACGCCGCCCCAGAAATACACGCCCTTGGGCGGGTGCGGGCGGGCGATGAGCCGGGCGAGGGGATTGCCGCGCCGCGCCTTGAACTGGAGAAGTTCCGTGTAAAGCCGCTGCAAGCGCCGCGCCGCCGCCATCTGGGCGGCATCCGCCGTGAAGCCGCGCGCAAGGAGAAGTTTCTCGTAGGCATCGAGCATTCCCTGCTCCGGAAGCCCCCGTGTCTGGTGTGGCATGAATCCGCGATCCATCTTGCTGAATGAAAGCCCGGATTGTACGGCGATTCGCATCTGCGTGAAGCGCCGTTTCCCGCTGTTTCCCACAATTTTCCGCGCTTTCCCGCAGTTTCCTTGCAATGGCCTGCAACGGCCTTTGATTTGCCTCGCGCCTTTGCTATTATATCGGCATTTCATCTCGTTTCCGGAGTCAATCCATGAAGAAAAAGTCTGCAAAATCCGCAAAGAGCACAAAGACCACTGGGTTCGCAAAGTTCGTAAAACCCTTTCGTTCGCGCCTCTCCCGCATTCCCCTGCGCGTGCGGATTGCTACGGGCGCGGGCTTGGGCGTGCTCCTGCTGGCGGGCGTGTTTTTCCTTGTCTTCTGGCCTCGGGAGGAAGCGCAAGAAGCACTTGCCATCGAATGGGCGATCAAGCCGCGCTTTGACCTGGCGGAGGATTTTTCCGTGAATGGGCTGGCGCGGGTCAAGGTGAAGGGCCAATGGGGCTACATCGATGAACAGGGCGAGGAGGTCATCCTGCCGCGTTTCAACGAGGCGTGGGATTTTGCCGCCAATGGCATGGCGCGGGTCGAGGTGGATGGCAAATGGGGCTATATCGACGAGAAGGGCGGGGAGGTCATCCCGCCGCAGTACGACTGGGTGCGGGATTTCGCGGCCAATGGCCTGGCGGCGGTCAAGGTGGGGGAAAAGATGGGCTATCTCAACAGGGAGGGCGAGATGGTCATTCCGGCGCGCTACGACTGGGCACGGGATTTTGCCGCCAACGGCCTGGCGCTGGTGCGCTTGCGGAGCAAATGGGGCTACATCAATGAACAGGGCGCGGAAGTCATCCCCTTGCGCCTCGATGCCGCCGGGGATTTTGCTGCCAATGGCCTGGCGCGGGTTCCGGTGAAGGGCAAGGTGGGCTACGTCAATGCCAGCGGTGAATTCGTCATCCCGCCGCGTTTCGACGAGGCGGAGGATTTCGCCAACGGGCTGGCGAAGGTCACGGTCCGGGGCAAGTTTGGCTACATCGACGGGGAGGGCAAGACCGTCATCCCGCCACATTTCGATGCCGCAGGCTCCTTCGCCCCCAATGGTCTGGCAGCGGTCAAGGCGGACGGGAAATGGGGCTACATCGACACGAAAGGCGCCAAGGTCATCCCGCCACGCTTCGAGGAAGCCGGGGATTTCGCCGCCAATGGCCTGGCCTGGGCGGGAGGCGAGGAAGGAATCGGCTACATCGACGCGAAGGGCGAGTTCGTCATCCCGCCGCGTTTCGACAAGGCAAAGGGCTTCGAGGCCAATGGCCTGGCGCGCGTCTCGGTGAAAAACGCCCTGGCGCAGAGCAAATGGGGCTGCATCGACGAGAAAGGTGAATTTGTCATCCCGGCGCACTTCGACTACGTGGACGAATTCGCCGCCAACGGTCTGGCATGGGTCGAATCGAACGGCAAGTACGGTTACATCCGGGCGCTGCCGACAAAGGGAAAATGAGAGTGGACGGAGGGGGGGCAGGGCGCGGAGATCGGAAAAATCCGTTGCCTGCCCGCAGAACCTTGCCATGCGCGGGATCGGGACGGATGTGACGGCGACAACAAGAGGGAGGAAGAGGGCGATGGGAATCAATGTGCTGGCATTCCCCGGCAAAATTGGGTACATTGGGCGGCACAGAACAAACAACAAGATCTGGAGAGTCAGATTATGAGCAACAAGGGCCAACTTTTGCAGGATCCATTTTTGAACATCTTGCGGCGGGAACATGTCCCCGTCTCCATCTACCTCGTAAACGGCATCAAGTTGCAGGGGCAGATTGAATCGTTCGACCAGTACGTCGTGCTTCTCAAGAACACCGTCACCCAGATGGTGTACAAGCACGCCATTTCCACCGTCGTGCCGGTGCGTCCCGTGAGCCTTCCGCAGCAGGACCCGGCAGTCGACGCGGCAGGCTGAACCTGTGCGCGAGGCGTTGTTCCCGTCCTTGCCCACTCTGGTCGGGGCCGCGTTGATGGAGACATCTTCCACGCGGGAAAAGCCGCCTTGGTCGCCTGCGCGCTTCATGGACTGGGGCGCGCGCGGCGGCAGGAACGCCTCCGCCGGACGGGATGCCGATGCTTCCTGAAGCGCCTGGCGAACGTGCTGTCCTGGTGCAGCTTGATTTTGGCGGGGAGGATGTTTCCGAACGGCAAGAGGAGATGTGCCTGCTCACGAAGTCGGCGGGCGGCATCGTCTGCGCCGAGATTGGCGGCAAGCGGCAAAGCCCGGATGCCCGGCTCTATGCGGGCAAGGGCAAGGTGGAGGAAATCGCCGTTGCCGTGCGGGAAACCAGCGCCGAACTCGTCATCTTCAACCACGAGCTTTCCCCGGTGCAGGAGCGCAATCTGGAACGCGCGCTTGCCTGCCGGGTGATTGACCGCACCAGCCTCATCCTGGACATCTTTGCCCTCCGGGCGCAGAGCGCCGAGGGGAAGCTGCAAGTGGAACTGGCGCAACTGGAACACCTCGCCACCCGCCTCGTGCGTGGCTGGACCCATCTGGAGCGCCAGCGCGGCGGCATCGGCCTGCGCGGCCCCGGCGAAACCCAGTTGGAGACCGACCGCCGCCTCCTGGGCAACCGGGTTCGCCTCCTGAAGGAGCGCATTGCGCGGCTGGGTCGCCAGCGCATCGTGCAGCGCAAGGCGCGCCTGAAGGGCGACGTGCTCAATGTTTCCCTGGTGGGTTACACCAATGCCGGGAAATCGACGCTCTTCAATGCGCTGACCCATGCAGGCGTATTTACGGCGGACCAGCTTTTCGCAACGCTCGACACCACTTCGCGCAAGATCTGGATTCCCGATGCTGGCGCGATCATCCTCTCGGATACCGTCGGTTTCATCCGCGATCTGCCGCACGCGCTGGTCGCCGCTTTTCACGCGACCCTGGAAGCTACGGCGGAGGCGGATCTCCTGCTGCATGTGGTGGATGGCACCAGTCCGGCCCGGCATGCGCAGGTGGCGGAAGTCGAGAAGGTGCTCGCCGAGATCGGCGCCGAAGCCGTGCCGTGTGTCCTCGTCTGGAACAAAGCGGATGAGAGCGGCGTTTCGCCCGCGGCGGAAACGGACGGCTATGGTAGAATCCGGCGCGTCAAACTGAGCGCGCGAACGGGGAAAGGGCTTTTCCTCCTGCGCGATGTCCTCGGGGAATGTGCCCGGGAAAAACGGGCCTTGCGGGAGCGTCGCCCGGAAACCCCGCCGGAGACGGAAAGCGCCGATCCCGGCGCGGGCTGAAAACTTCCGGCACGGGCTGAAAACTATATCGACCAAGATTTCGACTGACTGGATTTTCCATGATTCCAACCCTCGGCATGCTCATGTCTACGAATGGCCCGCAATGGGACGACGATGAGGACTCCAACCGTCCCGGCGACCGGCGGCGTCCCGGACGTCCCAATCAGGGGCCGCCTGACCTGGAAGAATTCTATCAGGATATCCGCCGCCGTATCGAGGCCCTGTTCGGCAAGCGCCGCAATGGCGGCGGCCCGCGCGGCAACGGCCCGGCGCGGTTTGACCCCAAGGCGTTCTGGGGCGGGCTTGTCCTGGCCCTTGCGCTCCTCTTCCTGCTGTGGATCGCCTCCGGCTTCTATATCGTGGATGCCCCGGAACGCGGCCTGGTGCTGCGCTTCGGCAAATACACGCACACGACAGAACCCGGATTGCACCTGCGCTGGCCCTATCCCATCGAATCGCACGAGATTGTGAACCTCACCGAGGTGCGCTCGGTCACGGTGGGCTATCGTGGCGACAGCAAGGTGCTGCGGGAATCCCTGATGCTCACCGACGATGAGAACATCATCGATATCCAGTTCTCCGTGCAATATCTCCTGCAAGACCCGGTCGATTATCTCTTCCAGAACCGGGATCCTGACGAAGCCGTGATGCAGGCGGCGGAAACCGCTGTGCGCGAGATCGTGGGCAAGAGCAAGATCGATTTCGTCATCAATACCGGGCGCGCCCAGATCGCCGAGCAGGTGAGCAAACTGATGCAGGAAATCCTGGACCGCTACCAGACGGGCATCCTCATCTCCAAGGTAAACATGCAGAACGCCCAGCCTCCGGAACAGGTGCAGGCTGCCTTTGCCGACGCCGTGAAGGCCGGGCAGGACAAGGAAAACCAGATCAACGAGGGCGAAGCCTATGCCAAAGATATTATCCCCAAAGCAAAGGGGACGGCGGCGCGGCTTCTGGAGGAGGCGGAAGGCTACAGACAGCGCGTCATTGCCAATGCCGAAGGGGAGGCGAGCCGCTTCCAGCAGATTCAGGCAGAGTACGCGCGCGCGCCGGAAGTCACCCGGCAGCGCCTGTACCTGGAAACCATGCAGCACATCTACGCCAATACCAGCAAGGTCATGGTGGATGCCAAGGGGCAGGGGAACCTCCTTTACCTGCCGCTGGACAAGCTGATGCAGCAGGCAGGCGCGGGCGTCGCGGCGCAGGCCGGGAATGCTGACGCGGGCGTGGCGGCTTCCAATTCTATTACGGTTTTCTCGGGGAGCGCGCCGCCCCTGTCCGAGAGCGAGCGCCCGGACGCATCCCGCGAGCTTGTGCGTGACCTGGAGGCTGGCAAATGAAAATCTGGATTCCGCTTGTTGCCCTGTTTACGGCGATCCTCGCCGCCAGTTCCCTGTTCGTGGTTGACCAGCGCAAGTACGCGCTTGTCTTCCAACTGGGGAAAGTGAAGCGAACAATCAAGGAGCCGGGCCTCTATTGGAAGATTCCCCTGGTCCAGAACGTGCGCAGTTTCGATAACCGTGTGCTGACGCTGGACAGCCGCGAGCCAGAACTCTTCATCACCTCGGAGAAGAAGAATGTGCTCGTGGATTCCTACATCAAGTGGCGCATCATCGATCCGGAGCTTTACTACATCTCCGTAGGCGGCGACGAGGCGCGGGCGCGCACCCGGCTCTCGCAGACGATCAATGATGGCCTGCGCGCCGAATTCGGAAAGCGCACCGTGCATGACGTGGTCTCCGGCGAGCGTGACAAGATCATGGAGGATATGCGCGACAAGGCCAATCTCGATGCCAACAAGATCGGCGTCGGAGTGCTTGATGTGCGTTTGAAGCGCGTCGAACTGCCGCAGGAGGTCTCCGAGAGCGTCTACCGCCGCATGCGTTCCGAGCGGCAGCAGGTGGCGAACCAACTGCGTTCCGAGGGAGCGGAGGAAGCCGAGAAGATTCGCGCCAAGGCGAACCGTGAGCGGGAAGTCATCATTGCCGAAGCCTATGGGGCAGCCCAGAAGATCAAGGGTAAGGGCGACGCGCTGGCGGCGACCATCTATGCCCAAGCCTATAGCCAGAACCCGGAGTTCTACGCCTTCTACCGCAGCCTGGAAGCTTACCGCAATGCCTTCCGGAACAAGAATGACCTGCTCGTCGTAGACCCCAGTTCCGATTTCTTCAAGTACCTGAAGAACGTCAAATGAACTTCATGCTGGCCTTTGCGCTGATGCTGGCGCTGGAAGGTCTGGCGCCGCTCTTGGCGCCTGCCGCCTGGCGGGAAATCTTCCGGCAGCTCCTGGCGCTCTCGGATGGGCAGATTCGCTTCGTAGGCCTGTGTTCCGTCACGGGCGGCCTTGTGCTGTACCTCGCGCTGCTGTACTGGGTGCCGCAATGAACTGGCTTTTGCCCGAACATTTCTCGGATGTCCTGCCGCCGGAAGCGGAGCGCATCGAGGCCCTGCGCCGGGAAATCCTTGATCTTTTCCGTCTGCGCGGTTTTGAGCGCGTCATGCCGCCGATGCTCGAATATCTGGAATCGCTCCTCACGGGGGCCGGGCAGGATCTGGACTTGCGCACCTTCAAGCTCTCCGACCAGCTTTCCGGACGCACGCTGGGCCTGCGCGCCGACATGACGCCCCAGGTGGCCCGCATCGACGCGCACCTGCTGAACCATCCCGGCGTGACGCGGCTGTGCTACTGCGGCAGCATCCTGCACACCCGGCCCGCCAGCCTGGCCGCGAGCCGCGAGCCAATCCAGATTGGCGCGGAAATCTACGGTCATGCGGGCCTTGCCGCCGACATCGAAATCCTGCGCCTCATGGGCGTTGTCCTCGCGGCGGCTGGTTTTCCCGCGTTCCGCGTGGATTTGGGACATGTTGGCCTTTTTCGGGCGCTTTCCCAGGCGGCGGGCATGGATGCGCCGACGGAAGAACGCCTCTTCTCGCTCCTGGAGGGCAAGGATGTGCCTGCGCTGGAATGCCTGTGCGCAACGCTGCCCGCGCCGTATGGCACGGCGATCCTGAAACTGCCCGACCTGTACGGAGATGCGGATGTGCTGGCGCGGGCGGCGGATGAACTCCCGGCACTGCCGGAAATCGAGGGGGCGCTCGCGCAGTTGGCAGCGCTTGCTCGCGCCGTGCCGGAAATCGCCTTTTCCATCGATCTTGCCGACCTGCGCGGCTACCATTACCACAATGGCGTGGTATTCGCCGCCTATGTGCCGGGGCATCCATCCGCCATCGCGCTGGGCGGGCGTTATGATGGCGTGGGCAAATGCTTTGGCCGGGCGCGTCCGGCCACCGGCTTTTCCCTGGATTTGCGCGAGCTTGCCCGTCGCGCGCCTGGCGTCGTTTTGCCGGAGGCCATCCTCGCGCCCCCGGCGCCGCATGATGCTGCCTTGACCCAAAAGATCGCGGCCCTGCGGCAGGCAGGCGAGATCGTCGTGGAGCGCTTGCCCGAAGAAGATGTCGCCACGCTCCGCTACACAAGATTCCTGGCCCCGGAGGGCGAGGGCTGGCGCATTACCGGGCGAAAGCCTGAGCGGTGAAAAATCGTCGTTCGCAGAATTGCCGTCCGCCAGGACGATTTGGAGGAAGAGCAACATGACCAAGAATATCGTGGTTGTTGGTACCCAATGGGGGGATGAAGGCAAGGGCAAGATCGTGGATTGGCTCACCGATCATGCCCAGGGCGTGGTGCGCTTTCAAGGCGGCCACAATGCCGGACACACGCTCGTCATCGGGACGAAGGAATACAAGCTGAACCTCGTGCCCTCGGGCATTGTGCGCGCGGGCGTCAAGTGCTACATCGGCAATGGCGTCGTGCTCGATATCGGGCACCTGCTCAAGGAAATCGACGAACTCGAAGCGAGCGGCATCGAAGTGCGGAGCCGCCTGTCCATCAGTCCGGGCTGCCCGCTGATCCTGCCCTATCACGCAGCCATCGATCTGGCGCGGGAAGAGAAGCGGAATCCGGCGGCGAAGATCGGCACCACCGGCAAGGGCATCGGCCCCGCCTATGAGGACAAGGTGGCGCGGCGCGGCCTGCGGGTCTATGACCTCTTCGCGCCGGAACGTTTCGCCGAAAAACTGCGGGAAGTCCTGGAGTATCACAATTTCATCCTCACCCAATACCTGGGCGCGAAGGCGGTGGCATACGAAGCCACGCTGGAAGAGGCGCTTGCCCGCGCCGAGCGCATCCGGCCCATGGTCACGGATGTTTCTGCCGCGCTCCACGCCGCCCGCGACGCCGGAGAGAACCTGCTCTTCGAGGGCGCGCAGGGCGCGTTGCTCGACATCGACCACGGCACCTATCCCTTCGTGACCTCCAGCAACTGCGTCGCGGGCCAGGCTGCCGCCGGGAGCGGCATCGGGCCGGGGATGCTGCACTACGTGCTGGGGATTACCAAGGCGTATTGCACACGGGTGGGCGGCGGCCCGTTTCCTTCTGAACTGGCGATTACCGAAGAGGGAACACCCGGCTGGCAGATGTCCAAAAAGGGCAGGGAATTCGGCACCGTCACTGGCCGGGCGCGTCGCTGCGGCTGGTTCGATGCCGCCCTGCTGCGCCGTTCCGCCCGCATCAACGGCATTACCGGCCTGTGCATTACCAAGCTGGATGTGCTTGATGGCCTGCCGAGCCTCGATATCTGTACTGGCTACCGGTTGGACGGCAAGCTGCTGGATTTGCTGCCCATCGGGGCGGACGAGGTGGCCCGTTGCGAGCCGGTCTTCGAGACCTTGCCCGGCTGGCGGGAGAATACGCATGGCGTCCGGCACTGGCTGGATTTGCCCGCGAACGCGCGCGCCTATCTGGTCCGCCTGGAAGAACTCTGCCAGACGCCCATCGACATCGTTTCCACCGGGCCGGAACGCGCCGAAACCATCCTGAAACGCCACCCTTTCCTTTGAGCGCGAGGGTCGGGAATGTCCTGTTTTCCACGCATCACCGGCAGGAACCTGGATGGCGATCCATTGCCTGCCGTGCTGGCCCTTGAAACCGATTTTTCCCCCGAAAGGAGATCATGATGCGCGCCTCTCTTGTTAACCTTGCCCGTCGCCTTGTCCTGTTGTCGCTCGTGCTGGGCGGCCTTTTCTCGCCCGCGCTGGCGCAGGACGCAGCGTTGCTGCCCGAGGAAGTCGCCAATCTCTATTTGCGTTCCTTCGTGAATGTCGATGTGGAGAGCGCCCGCAAGCTGAACGACTACCTGCGCGGACAATATCCGGGGCGCGATGTGCTCAATGTGGCGCAGCTGACGGGCATTGGCGACCAGATCATCATCCGGAGCATGACGGCTTTCGCGCAGGAGCCGCCGGTCGAACCCTACACGCAGGAATTGCAGACGGCATTCATGATCTATCTGCGGGCGCAGATGGATGCGCTCCAGCGTTCCGATTGCCGGGCGCGGGCGGGGACTGGCCCCCGGGCGCATGCGGAGATTCCGGAAGCCCTTGCCGCGACCGTGCCCTTCACCTGCAAGATTCCGAACGTCACGGTGCGCCCGCCGGACATGACGGCGGCCACAACTCCGGAAGCCCGGTCGCGTCTTCTGGCGCGCGCCCTGCGCGAATTCGCCGAAGCCATGCGCAATGCCCCGGTGGAACGGGAACTCTCCGGCGAAATCGACCTGACCGCGCGCGACAAAACCCGCCCCTACTGGGAAAACCACGCCCCCGGCGCGCTTCTGGAACGCATCCTGAGCATCCTGCATCCTCCGGAACTCGATCAGCTATTTTGATGTTTTTGGAATGGTATGCCGCAGATGGCGCAAGATTGCCGTTCGCGGAACAAACCGGAGTTCTTGGGCCGCCTGCTAAAATGCGGGAAGCCAATTTCTGGAGAACATGCGATGCTCGACCACCCGTTGCCAGATGTCAGCCACTGGGTTCGGTATTTCAGCGAGCGGGAGTTGCCTGTCCTGCGCCATACCGGCAAGCAACTGGAGGTCGCCCGGGCGCGGATTGACCGGGTAACGAGCAAGGACATCATCCGCATTGTCCTCCAGGATCCGCTCCTCGCGGTGCGGGTACTGGCCCACATCCAGCCCATGATGCGCGAGCGGCGGCTGTCGCATGACGTGACGACCATCGCCAGCGCCATCATGCTGCTCGGGATCGACGCCTTCTTCAAACGCTTCGAGCATCTGCCCTTGCTCGAAGACCAATTGAAGGACGCGCCGCAGGCCCTGCTGGGCGCCCTGCGCGTTGTCCGCCGCTCCCAGCAGGCTTCCCGCTACGCGCACGAATGGGCGGTATGGCGGATGGACAATAATGTGGAGGAAATCGCCCTTGCCGCGCTCCTGCATGATCTTGCGGAAATCCTGCTCTACACCTTCGCGCCCCGGCTCGCGCTCGCCATCCACGACCGGCAGCAGCGCGACCCGCATCTGCGCAGCGTCGCGGCGCAACAGGAAGTGCTGGCGGGCATCGTGACGCAGGATATCCAGTTCGCCCTGTGCAAGGCGTGGCGTCTGCCGGAATTGCTGCTTGCCCTGATCGACGGCGAGCACACCGAGCATCCCCGGGCGCGGAATGTCATCCTGGCCGTCAATCTTGCGCGCCACCTCGCGCACGGCTGGCGGGACCCGGCGCTTCCCGATGATTTACAAGCAATCGCCCGGCTCCTCAATCTTTCCGAAGCGGCATTGGGGCAGCGTTTGGGACTGGCGCCGCCTTCGGAATCCCCGGCAATGCATGTGCCGACCTTCCAGATCAACCGCTCCGGACCGTAACGCGGGGACATCGGTATCTACACAGCGGACCAGAGATTCTGGGTGCGCGGGCATCCTGCCCACTGGTTTCTCTCGTGCATTCTCCCGAGCCTCCAAACCTTCGTCATTGCGAGGGCCGCAGGCCCGTGGCAATCCAATCGGCGCGGCGGAACGGGTGTGTGGATTGCCGCGCGCTGCGCTCCTCGCAATGACGAAATATGTGGCGCGCCAGAAAGTGGGGGCGGCTTCCAGCCGACCCAGGAATGACGATGTTTGCGGCGCGTTTGCGTCGATTGGAAAAGCGCCGTCCGCCAGGATATGCGTCAACGAAAAACGGGGCATCCCGAAGAGGATGCCCCGCCTGGTTTTGGATTTCCGGAAGGCGGGTTTTTCTCGCAAACCTTACTCTTCGCCCGCGAAGGCCATGAGGAGGCGCAGGAGGCTCAGGAAGATATTGTAGATATCCAGATAGACGTCAAGCGTCGCCATGATGTAGTTGGTCTCGCCGCCCCGGACGATCCGGTTCACATCATAGAGCAGGTAGGCGCTGAACAGCACCAGCATCAAGCCGGAAAGCGCGAGACCAAGCGCGGGAATCTGGAGGAAGATGTTGGCGAAGACCAGCGTCAGGGCCACGATGATGCCCACGAAGAGGAACTTGCCCCAGTTGCTGAAATCGCGCTGTGTCGTGGCCGCGATGCCGGAGAGCGCGAAGAAGATCACCGCTGTGCCGCCTGCCGCCAGCACGATCAGCGTACCGCCATTGGAATAGCGCGTAAGGGCGAAATCCAGAGTATTGGCGAGCATCAGCCCCATGAAGAAGGTGAACGCCAGCAAGAGGGCGATGCCCAGGCTGCTGTCCTTGGTGCGCTCGATGGCATACATCATGCCGAAGGCGATGCCGAGGAACAACAGGAAGCCCGTGAGCGCGCCGAAGGAAAACAGGTTGAAGCCGGTGAGCAGCCCGACCAGAGCGCCGAACACGGTGGGCACCATGGAAATACCCAACAGCAGGTAGGTATTGCGCAGAACCTTGTTGGCTTCCGCTACGTTGAACGGCGTCTGGGTCTGCGGGGTGGGCAAGGTGTGTATGGACATGGAACATTCCCTTTCAATCGAAAAAAGTGCCGCCAAGTGTAACCGGCTTTTGCGCAAAATGGAACAGGCGATGGAGGAGGGCCAGGGCAAACGCACTATATTTCTTCTCCAGCAGGAAAAGAACGATAATGAGAAAGGAATATAGTGCGTTTGCCTTGGGCAAGGGACGCTATTCTATTTTTTCGGACGTATATATAATCCTCCTCTGCATGAATTTTTTCCCGTCAGGAGTCTCAAATGAAAATCAGCTTCAGGATCAGCCTTCTCACATGGCTTTCGTTGGGAGCCTTGGCCTTCGTGGGGGTGTTGGGATGGTACAACACAAGGAACTCTACCAATGCCGTTGAGGGCTTGGATACCGACACCATTCCCAAACTGGAAGCCGTGCTCCAGTTTCGCGTCCAGGTCAACAACATGGTGCGCCGCATGTACGAGGCAGGAAGCAAGAACTCTTTTCCCTATGATGAACAAATTAAGGAGCTAACCCGCTCGCTCTCGCGGATGAAGGATGCCGACACCGAGGCGCAAAAATGGTACAAAACCTATGATGAATACAAAAAATTCCCGGAAGCGCAAAAGGTATGGGAGGATATTCGGCCGATTTGGCCTGCCTGGTCACGGAATCTGGGCGCAGACCTGATCCGCGCACTGGAAGATGCGCTCAATTCCCCAACGCCGGAAAAACTGAATGCCTTTTACGCGCGGGTTGACCAGACGGGTCTTGCCAATCGGGATGCGACCAGCACAATGGGCGCGAAGCTGATAGAACTGGTGGAAGTCAATGACAAGGTGCGCCACGAACTCATCCAGAAATTCGAGAACCATGCAGAGGTGAGCATGTGGATCCAGATTGGGGTCACGGTTGTGTCCGTTTTGACCATCTTCTATTTGGGCCGCGCCTCCCGCAAGGCCATCGTGGTGCCGGTTGAACAGGTGCGCGACACGGTGCAGCGCGTGGAGCGGGAAAACGACCTGCGCCTTACCGTGGACTATCGTTCCGATGATGAAGTCGGGCAAATGGTTACCGCCTTCAACGCCATGATGAAACGCTTGCAAGCCTCTTTCACAGACATCCAGAAACGGGTGCGGGACGTAAACGGCGCGGTGGAATCCTTGAACACTGCCGCGCAGCAGGTGGCGACCAGTTCCGCCAGCCAGTCGAGTTCCACCTCGGCGATGGCGGCCTCGGTCGAGGAAATGACCGTTTCCATCAACACCGTGGCCTCCAGCGCGGGCGACGCGCAGGCAATGGCGCAACATGCGGGCGAGGTCTCCGACGAAGGCGGCCAGATCATCGAGCGTACTGCTGGCGAAATGGGCGCGATTGCCGAAACCGTGGCGCAAGCTTCCGGCGTCATCCAGGCGCTGGGCAATGATTCGCAGCAAATTTCCTCGGTGGTGCAGGTCATCAAGGAAGTTGCCGACCAGACCAATCTCCTCGCCTTGAACGCCGCCATCGCGGGGGCGCGCGCCGGGGAGCAGGGACGCGGCTTCGCGGTGGTAGCCGACGAAGTGCGCAAACTCGCCGAGCGCACCGCGCAATCCACCGGCGACATCAGCAAGATGATCGGCAAGATCCAGGAATCCGCCAAGGAAGCCGTGGAGGAAATGGAGCGCGTTGTAAAGCAGGTGGAATCCGGTCAGACCCTGGCGCAACACGCGGGTGAGCGGATGGCCGAGATTCGGGAAGAGGCGAACAAGGTCTCCGAGGCCGTGACCGAAATTTCCAACGCCCTGAAGGAACAAAGCCAAGCCAGCCAAGACATTGCCCGGCATGTGGAATCCATCGCCCAGATGACCGACGAAAACAACGCCGCCGCCGAGGAAACCGCCTCCGGCGCGCAACGCCTCAACCACCTGGCCGATGAAGTCAGCAAGACACTGGGGCAGTTCAAGGTCTGAGTTCCCGCAGGCATGTGTCTTGGCAGACGGCAATTGCCCTTCGGGTACTTGACGGGATAAGTGCATCCAGAATAACGGGAATTGGGGGAAATCCATCCGATTCCCGGCCTTCCAAGGCGATGTTTCCAACGAAAACCTCTCGTTTATGCCTTGTACGTATTGTTTGCCTCGATTTTTGTCCGATTCGCCTCGATTTGCCAGTTCGTTCAGCGTTTCCTTCGTTGCACTCCTTCGATAAGAACGGAAACTTCTTCTTCAACATCTTTGCCGATGTCTTCTATTTTTGCTGAGTAAATCATTTGATTCCTCTTGTCGTTTCGGAGGGGAAGAATGTTCAGGCGCGTGGGTGGTGATCCTTGTGGAGCTTTTTCAGGCGTTCGCGGGCGACGTGGGTATAGATTTGCGTGGTGGTGATGCTGGCATGGCCCAGGAGCATCTGCACCACGCGCAAATCCGCGCCGTGGTTGATGAGGTGGGTGGCAAACGCATGGCGCAGCACATGCGGGGAAAGCTTTTCCCGCGCAATGCCCGCCAGCGTGGCATGGCCCTTGATGCGCGTCCAGAACATCTGCCGGGTCATGGCGGCGGCGCGGGCAGTGACGAATACCGCGTCGCAGGGCCGTCCCTTCAGGAGTGCGCAACGCCCTTCGGCAATGTAGCGCCGCAACCAGTCCAGCGCCTCTTCGCCCAGAGGCACCAGACGCTCCTTGCTGCCCTTGCCCATCACGCGCACGATGCCATCATCGAAATGGACTTCGTGGAGCCGCAGGCCCACGAGTTCGGAGACGCGCAGGCCCGTGGCATAGAGGGTCTCCAGCATGGCGCGGTCGCGCAGACCCAGGGGCGTTCCCGTGTCTGGCGCGGCGAGGAGATGTTCGACTTGCGTCTCCGAGAGCGTCCTGGGCAGCCGTTCCGGAAGCACGGGGCGGCCCAGGTCGCTGGTAGGGTCGATGCTCGCCTGCCCGCGCAGGAGCCGCCAGCGGTAGAAACGGCGCAGACTGGAGAGAAAACGGGCCTGCGAACTCGCCCGCTTTGTCTGGGAAAGCCAGGCGATGAACGCCTTCAGGTCGGCTTCCTGCGCCTCGACCAGGGCGGGACGTGCTTCCCCGGCCAGCCAGCGCGAGAGCGTGGCGAGATCGGCGCGATAGCTCTGGAGCGTTGTTCGGGCAAGGCCGTCTTCCAGCCACAGGGCATCGCAGAAGATGTCGATTTCCGCCGCGTCCCCCGGTGGCGGGAGGCGCTCAGGGGCGCGTTGCTGCGGTTTCATGGGCGAGGAGCCAACGCTTGATGTCCAGGAGAAAGCCGCCGCGCTTCCGGCTGAAGCCGCCCAGCCCGCCATCCCTGGCCACCACCCGGTGACAAGGCACGAGCACCGGCAGGGGATTCGCTCCGCAAGCGCCGCCCACGGGACGCGGCGCGCTCTCCAGCATGCGGGCCAGCGCCCCGTAGGTGCGCGTTTCTCCCAAGGGAATGGCGCGAATCTGCGCCCAGACCCGCTGCTGGAAGGGGCTGCCGCGCATGCGCATGGGCAGGTCGAAGCGGCAACGCGCGTCACCAAGCCAAGCCGCCAACTGCTGCGCCGCCTCGCGGGCCAACGGCAAGACCGGCGCGCGCTCCGCGCAGGGTTCGAGGAAACGAATCTCCGTCACCGCCCCGGCCTCGCAACGCAGCCCCAAGCAAAAACCCGGCGCGCCGAGAATGGCGTCGAAGCCATCTGTTGCTTCTTGTGTTTGTGGTTCCATATTTGTCGCATCCCGGTTGATATCCGGCAAGTCTTCCACGCCTTTTTCATCTACGCCATAATTTCCGCCCCCTGTCTTCGGCGTGGTGCGCGCCGGACTGAAGGGTATGGCTCATGTGCTTCATTCCTTTGTGTGATGGGATCCAATCACTGACCATAGAATACCTTCTGCACGGAATAAAGGCCAGCTACGGAGCGGAATATGTAGCGAGCTTCCTATCTGTCCGCATCTGTAGCGAGCTATCTGTCCGGTCGTCATAGTCACCTGAAGGAGGTGGCGAATGAGACAGGCAGAGTTGTTACAGGAGATACGGAAGATGAGGTTCGAAGAGGCCTGCGAAGGCTGGAATGGTGGTCGGCTGACGCAGGAAGAGGCGGCGCGGCTGTTGGGGATGTGCGAACGCACATTCCGTCGTTATCTTTCGCGGTTCGAGGAGGATGGCCAGGAAGGGCTGACGGATCGTCGGCTGGGAAGCAGGAA
>JAISLJ010000068.1 GCA_031290955.1 Zoogloeaceae bacterium
TTCCATTTCCTCACGGTGATACGCCCGACGCCATACCGTCGCGCCAGGGCGCTCACCCCTTCCGTGCTTGCTGCAATCTCCGCGCGCGCCACAGGCGTTGTCTGGGCATTCTTATGCAAACGAAGTTCCATCTTCCTCTCCTTTCCTTGTCTTTAGCCAATCTACTACTTCCCGTAACACATCACGCGCAAAAAACAGCGGCCAGCGAGAATGTTGGATCGAATCGTACGGGATGCGACAGAGCGCCGATCCCTGCCTGCCGCTTCTCTGGACAGAGTAAAGTAAAATATGCGCCCGTTTCCTGTCCGGAGGATGTATGAATTCCATTGCTGCTTCCCGTATTTCGCTTTCTCGCTACCTTGCGGAGCGCCAGCGCGCGCTTGCGCTTTCCGGGGCATTGTGCCAAACCGTTGAGGATGTGGCGCGGGCTGCGCGGCGGATTGCGGCGGCGGTTGCGCGGGGCGCGCTGGGCGGCTTTCTGGGGGAGGCGGGCAGCGACAACGTGCAGGGCGAGGCGCAAAAAACGCTGGATGTGGTCGCCAACACGATCCTGCTGGAAGAAACCGCCTGGAGCGGACATCTGGCCGCCGTGGCCTCCGAAGAAATGGCGCATCCCTGGCTGGTTGCGGAGACTCCCCAAGGCGTACCCTTGCTCCTGCTTTTCGATCCGCTGGATGGTTCTTCCAATATTGATGTGAACGCGCCCATCGGCACCATTTTTTCGGTGCTGGCATGCCCGGAGGGGGCCGATCTTTCTGCCGAAACCGTGGCCGAACGGGCCTTCCTGCAAGCCGGCGCGCGTCAGCTTGCGGCCGGGTACGCACTCTACGGGCCAAGCACGCTCTTCGTGCTTTCCGTGGGCGATGGCGTTGCCGTATTCACGCTGGAACGGGAGAGCGGCGAATTTCTCCTGACCCGCGACCAGGTGCGAATCCCGGAGGAAACGCGGGAATTCGCCATCAACACCGCCAACCAACGGCACTGGGAAGCGCCCGTCGCGCAATATGTTACGGAGCTGTTGGCGGGGCAGGAGGGGCCGCGGGGCAAGGATTTCAACATGCGCTGGGTGGCGGCGATGGTCGCGGACGTGCATCGCATCCTGACGCGCGGCGGCGTTTTCCTCTATCCCGTCGACGCCCGCAACCGGGAAAAGGGTGGGCGGCTGCGCCTCCTGTACGAGGCAAATCCGATGGCCTTCCTGGTCGAGGCGGCGGGCGGGGCGGCAAGCACCGGGCAGGGGCGCATCCTTGACCTCGCGCCCGAGCGCCTGCACCAGCGCGTGCCAGTGATCCTGGGATCGAAGCGCGAGGTGGAGGCCATCCTGCGCCACTACGGCCAGGATGCCGGGATGGCGCGCTGAAGGGGGCCGGGCATGTCCGCGCGTCATCCCATCATTGCCGTGACCGGCTCTTCCGGCGCGGGGACGAGCACCGTCCGCAGTGTTTTCGAGCGCCTGTTCCGCCGCGAGGAAGTGGCGGCGGCCATCATCGAGGGCGACAGTTTCCACCGTTACGAACGCGCCGAACTGCACCGCATCAACGCGGAGCGCGAAGCGCGCAAGGAAGACCGCCTTACCCTCTTCGGCCCGGAAACGAACCTCTTCGGCGAGCTGGAAACCCTCTTTCGCGCCTACAGCGAGACGGGTCGTGGCCGTTGCCGCCACTACCTGCACGACAAGGAAAGCGCCGACCTTTTCCGCCAGCCTCCCGGCACCTTCACGCCTTGGGAAGATCTGCCCGAAAGCACCGACCTCCTTTTCTACGAAGGCTTGCACGGCGCGGTGCGGACATCCCTGGTCGATGTCGCCCGCTATCCGGATCTCCTGATCGGCGTAGTGCCGGTCATCAACCTGGAGTGGATCCAGAAAATCCACCGTGATACCCGCATGCGCGGCTATTCGCGGGAGGCGGTGATGCGCACCATCCTTTCCCGGATGCCGGATTACGTGCATTACATCGTGCCGCAGTTCGGCCTCACCCACATCAATTTCCAGCGCGTGCCGATCGTGGATACTTCCAACCCGTTCGTGGCGCGGGAAATTCCCATTTCCAGTGAATCAATGGTGGTGATCCGCTTTGCCGACCCGCGCGGCGTGGATTTCCCCTATCTCCTCGCCATGATCCAGGGTTCCTTCATGAGCCGCGCCAATACCATCGTGATTCCCGGCGACCGTCAGGAACTGGCGATGCAACTGATCCTCACCCCGCTCATCTGGCGTTTGATGGCGCAGCGCAACAAGGAGTGATGGCGCGTGTCTCCCGGCAGGACGTTTTGCGTCACGCTCCAGCCGCATCCGGCGTCTCGCCCCGCCCTGCGTGGTCAGGGTGCCTGCGTGGTCAAGGTGCAAGGCCGCCGACAAGGCGCGTGGCTCGTGCTGACGTATTGCATCACAGGCGACCTCGCGGCGCTCTCCTGGCCGGAAAAGCCCTTGGACGCCGAGCGGCTCTGGGCGCATACCTGCTGCGAACTCTTCGTGCGGCGCGAACCGGAAACGGCCTATCTGGAATACAATTTCTCCCCTATGGACGCCATGAACATGTGGTATGCTTCTCACCCACAACTCTTCCTTCATCCGCCAGAATCAAATCGTCCGGGATGCGACAGTTATCCTTTGCCTGAACGTTGCACGCCTGCGGCGTATCCGGTTCCGGCGACGCACGACAGGCTGGAAAGGTTGCCGCCTTCCATTTGTTTCCCGGTGTTTTTCCCGCGCCATGCACGATTTTCTTTCTTTCCCCGCCGCCCCCTGGCGACATCCGGGGAACTGGGCCGATTGGCTGGGCTACATCCCCAGCATCATTGAATCCCGCCCAATCCCCCGCCGCCCCGACGAGCGCGCACAGGCCTTGACCGGAAGAGATCGGTACAATCCTGCTTTCGCGCTGCGCTTTTGTGTTTTGGAAACGCTGAAAAAGTCCCAGGCCAGCAGTTTATATCATTGATTTTATTAGATTTGTTTTTCGGAAAAGGGACTTGTTCAGACATTCCTTTTCCAAAGACCAAGATGCCCGAACTCCCCGAAGTAGAAGTCAGCCGCATGGGACTCCTGCCCCATCTCGAAGGCCAGAGGCT
Organism: Zoogloeaceae bacterium; assembly: GCA_031290955.1. Classification (GTDB taxonomy): domain Bacteria; phylum Pseudomonadota; class Gammaproteobacteria; order Burkholderiales; family Rhodocyclaceae; genus Azovibrio. The sequence goes on from JAISLJ010000068.1 coordinate 3,073, forward strand.
GGTGGCGGCCATTGTCCGCCGCGCCGACCTGCGCCTGCCCATCCCGCAGGATTTGCATGCGCGGCTTGCCGGTCACAGGCTCGCCGCCCTTGAGCGGCGCGGCAAATACCTGCTCTTCCACTGGCCCACGGCAGGCGGCTGGCTGATCCTGCATCTGGGTATGTCCGGGAGCCTGCGCCTCGTTGCGCCGGATGCGCCGCTCGGGAAACACGATCACCTTGAACTTGTCTTCCCCGATACGGTCATGCGCTTCTCCGACCCGCGCCGCTTCGGCCTCGTCACCTGGCAGACGGGCGAAGACGCGCAGGCCCACCCGCTCCTCGCCGCTCTCGGGATTGAACCGCTCACAAAAGCCCTGACTCCCGACTGGCTCGCGGACAAGGTAAAAGGCCGCAAGCAGCCCATCAAGCAATTCCTCATGGATGCGCGCATCGTGGTGGGCATCGGCAACATCTATGCGGCGGAAAGCCTGTTTCGCGCCGGCATTTCCCCCCTCGCCCCGGCAGGCAGCCTTGGCCCCGAACACCTGCGCGCACTGGTTGCCGCCATCCGGGAAACCCTGCGGGAAGCCATCGACGCAGGCGGCAGCAGCGTGCGCGACTACGTGCACAGCGACGGCGGCGCGGGGAGCTTCCAATTGCGTTGTGCCGTCTACGGCCGCGCCGGACAAGCCTGCCCCCGATGCGGCACAACAATCCGTCAAATCCGCCAGGCAGGACGCTCCAGCTTCTATTGCCCGAAATGCCAGAAGCCTGCGGATGGCGCGCGTTGAATGGAATTTACGCGGAATTTCAGGCTGAGAACGCAAGCCGGAATCCGAAGTGGGGAGGTGTCATCCTCATCGGGGCCGTTTTTTCGGCGCCCGTGTCTTGAGGTCATAAAAGCCAAGTGTCATCTGCAAGCGAGAAAGCTATCCTCATTGCATGAGGAAGGAAGGGCAGGTTCCCGGCAGGGGCAGAGTTCGGGAAAACCGATTCTGCGACAAAATTTGCCGACGAAGGAGAAAAACTGTCACTGGTTTGACATGGATCAATTCAAGGGCAAAAGCATCCCCCATAATCCGCTCCACAAGTGTGAGGTGGCAGAGTCCTCGTCTGGATTCTGACAGTTTCTCTGTTGGGGTTGGGGTGCGTTACGGCGCACCCTTTTTTTGTGTCAACTTGCCGCTTTCACGGAGTTTGGTCGAGTTCGGGAGGATGGCCTCACCGGGTGAGGGCTGCCGGGGTTTTTCCGCGCTTGTCAAGCATTGCGCGCTTCTTTTCCGCAGGACGCGACGAGTTTTGTCGCTTCGGGCATTCAATTGATCTATATCAAACCGGAGTGCTTCCGCCTCAAATAGCATGCGCTCCATGCGCCGTATCAGGTTCAATCCTCGCGCGCATGTCAAAGTCTTTTTATCAACGAGAGGTGGGTCCATGTCGGAAACGCAAACCACATATAATTACAAGGTCGTGCGGCAATTTGCCGTGATGACCGTGATCTGGGGCATCGTCGGCATGCTGGTCGGCGTCATCATTGCCGCCCAGCTCGTCTGGCCGGAGTTGCTCAGCGCCAATGTGCCTGAGTTCCTGGCCCCTATCCTGTCCTATGGTCGCTTGCGACCATTGCACACCAATGCGGTGATCTTCGCATTCGGCGGTTGCGCACTTTTTGCGACATCCTATTATTGTGTGCAACAGACGTGCCATGCGCGGCTTTTGAGTGACGGATTGGCCGCCTTCACCTTCTGGGGCTGGCAGATCGTCATCCTGCTGGCGGCTCTGTCGCTCCCCCTGGGGATCACAACCGGGAAAGAATACGCTGAGCTGGAATGGCCGATCGACATCCTGATCACCGTGGTCTGGGTAGTCTATGCCGTAGTCTTCTTCGGTACCATCGCCAAGCGCAAGGTTTCCCATATCTATGTCGCCAACTGGTTCTTCGGCGCGATGATTATCGCGGTGGCGCTCCTGCATCTGGGCAACAGCGCGGAAATCCCGGTGTTTTCCGAGTCCCTGCTCTTCCCGCGTTCCTTCTCTGTCTATGCCGGTGTGCAGGACGCGATGGTGCAGTGGTGGTACGGTCACAACGCCGTGGGCTTCTTCCTCACTGCGGGCTTCCTGGGCATGATGTATTACTTCGTGCCGAAGCAGGCCGGGCGTCCGGTGTATTCCTACCGGCTCTCGGTGGTGCACTTCTGGGCCTTGATCTTCACCTACATGTGGGCCGGCCCGCACCACCTGCACTACACTGCCCTGCCGGACTGGACGCAATCCCTGGGCATGATTTTCTCCCTCATCCTGCTTGCGCCTTCCTGGGGCGGCATGATCAACGGCATCATGACGCTCTCCGGCGCCTGGCACAAGCTGCGGGATGATCCCGTCCTGAAGTTCCTGGTGACTTCGCTCTCCTTCTACGGCATGTCCACCTTTGAAGGGCCGATGATGTCCATCAAGTCGGTGAATGCGCTCTCACACTACACGGACTGGACGGTGGGCCATGTGCACTCCGGCGCGCTGGGCTGGGTGGCGATGGTCTCGGTGGGTTCCCTCTACTACCTCCTGCCGCGGGTCTTTGGTCGTCAGGAAATGTACAGCACGAAACTCATCGCGGTGCATTTCTGGATTGCGACGATCGGCATCGTGCTCTACGTGGCTTCGATGTGGATCGCGGGCGTGTATCAAGGGCTGATCTGGCGTTCCGTCAATGCGGATGGCACGCTGGCCTACAGTTTCGTCGAGGGCGTGAAGTTCTCTTATCCGTTCTGGACGATTCGCGTTGCTGGCGGCGCGCTCTTCCTTGTGGGCATGCTGATCATGGCCTACAACATGTTCAGAACCATTGGCGCGGGCGAATCCCGCGACGCGCCGATTCTGGCGCCAGCGCCAGCAGCCAAGCACGCCTGAGAGGAGGCTCCGAGAATGAATCAGGAAAAAATCGAAAAGAATGTCGGTCTGTTGATCGTCATGACCTTGGTGGCGGTGCTCTGGGGAGGGCTGGTGGAAATCGTCCCGCTCTTCTTCCAGACCTCCACCACCAAGCCGGTCGACGGGTTGAAGCCTTACGACGCCGTGCAGCTTGCCGGGCGGGAAGTTTACATCCGCGAAGGTTGTTACAACTGCCACTCGCAGATGATCCGCCCGCTCCGCGCCGAAACCGAACGCTATGGTCACTATTCCGTGGCGGGTGAGTTCGTCTATGACCACCCGTTCCAGTGGGGCTCCAAACGGACAGGGCCGGATCTGCACCGTGTTGGCGGACGTTATTCCGACGAATGGCATCGCGCGCATCTCAACAATCCGCGCAGTGTCGTGCCGGAATCCAACATGCCCAGCTACTTCTGGCTGGAACAGGCCAAGGCCGCGGATACGGTAGGCAAGCAGATTGATGACAAGATGCGGGTTCTGGCTCTCTTAGGCGCGCCCTACACGCAAGCGGAGATCGATGGCGCCAAGGCGGCGCTGGGGGACAAGACTGAAGCGGATGTCCTGATCGCTTACCTGCAAGGTCTCGGCACAACCTTGTCGAACTTCAAGTAACCATGGATATCACCCTCAGCGACCTCCGCAGCCTGCTCACGCCACTCGTCGGGATCGTGCTCTTCCTGATGGTTGTGAAGTGGGCCTATGGCGAGAAAAGCAGGAAAGGCTACGAAGAAGCCGCCAACCTGCCATTCACGGATGATGAGGATGAGGAAAAGCCGGGCAGCGATGCCCGGCCCCGTTGACCAAAGGAAAATGTTATGAGCGACTTCACCAACGCCTTCTGGAGTTTCTATGTGATCGGAATCGTCGTGGCGGCCATCATCGTCTGCCTCGTGCTTCTGGTGACTTCAACCTCCGTGACCTATACGGCAGGCAAAACGACCGGCCATTCCTGGGATGAGGATTTGCAGGAATTCAACAATCCCCTGCCCAAGTGGTGGATTGGCCTTTTCTATCTGACCCTTGTTTTTGCGATTGGCTATCTGGCGTATTTCCCAGGGCTGGGCAGTTTTGCCGGCCTGGGGGGCTGGTCTTCCGCCATCGGGGCAAACAGCCAGTACGAGCGGGAAGTAAAGGCCGTCAATGCCGTGTTGCAGCCCACACTGGACAAATACCTGCAACAGGATCTCAAGACGGTGGCGGCGGACCCAACCGCGCGCGCCATGGGTCAACGCCTCTTCCAGGCTTACTGCATCCAGTGCCACGGCTCGGATGCCAAGGGCGGCAAGGGCTTCCCCAACCTGACCGACGCGGATTGGCAGTGGGGCGGCGAGCCGGAACGGATCGAGGAAACCATCGCCCAGGGCCGTGATGGCGTCATGACGGCGCATGCGGAACTCCTGACCGATGAGCAGACGCGGGACATTGCCTACTATGTCCGGACTCTCTCTTCCAGCGCGGATGATCTGGAGCGCGCCGAACGCGGCAAGGTCGCGCTCTACGGCAGCGACTGCAAGACCTGCCACGCCACGGATTTCTCGCAGGAATTCCCGCCGCTGACCGGCAGCCCGCTCTTGGGCGGGCCAAACCTGACGGATACCACCTGGCTCTACAGCAGTTCCGAAAGCGAGATCATCCACGGCATCAAGAACGGTCGCCAGAACCGGATGCCCGCTTGGGAAGGTTTTCTGGGCAAGGGCAAGGTGCGCCTCTTGGCCGCCTATGTGTATGGCCTGAGCAATCGCTGAGCGCTTGCGCGTGGACGGAGCGGCAACGCTCCGTCCGTTCCTTATAACTTATTTGCGCCGATCCATTTCAAAATTGTATAAAGCCTGTATCATGGGCTTTGCGCAATGCCGACAGAGCACCCGCGCGCAATTTTGAAACGGAGCACGACAATGAACGACACTACCAGCCAGAAGAGTAGTTCCAGCCCCCCGTCTTCTCCGCCATCCGCGAAGGGGCGTCCCCGGAAGATTTCCCTCTACGAAAAGCACAAGAAGATCTATATTCGCCCGGTACAAGGCTGGTGGGCAACTTGGCGCTGGGTGTTCGTCTGGGGGACGCAGCTTGTTTTCTTCGGCTTGCCCTGGCTCCAGTGGAATGAGCGGCAGGCCATCCTCTTTCATCTGGTGGAGCGCAAGTTCTATCTTTTTGGCATGGTGCTCTGGCCGCAGGACGTGTTTTATCTCACGGTGCTGCTCATCATCTCCGCCTATGCGCTTTTCCTCTTCACCGCTGTGGCCGGTCGGCTTTTTTGCGGGTATGCCTGTCCGCAGACGGTCTATACGGAAATCTTCATGTGGATCGAGCACAAGCTCGAAGGCGACCGCACGGCGCAGATCAAGCTGGATACCGGCCCCAGGGATGTGCGCCGCTTGCGGCTCAAGATTACGAAGCACGGTCTCTGGCTCCTCTTTTCCCTGTGGGCGGGTTTTACGCTGGTCGGCTATTTCACGCCCATTCGGGAATTGCTGGCGAACGCGGGAACGTTTTCCTTCGGCGGCGCGGAACTGTTCTGGATCTTCTTCTACGCTGGTTTTACTTACCTGATGGCCGGTTTTATGCGCGAGCAGGTGTGCAAATACATGTGCCCCTATGCGCGTTTCCAGTCGGTCATGTTCGATCCGGATACCCTGATCGTGACCTACGACAAGGAGCGCGGCGAGCCGCGCGGCGTGCGCCGGAAGAATGCCGACAACAGCGGCCTGGGGGATTGCGTGGATTGCAACATCTGCTATCAGGTCTGCCCGACGGGAATCGACATCCGCAATGGCCTGCAATATGAATGTATCGGCTGCGGCGCCTGCATTGATGGCTGCGATGAAGTCATGGGACGACTGGGACTTTCCAAGGGGCTTGTGCGCTATACCTCCGAAAACGCGCTGGCAGGCAAGCATGGGCGCACGGGGCTGGCAAGCCACATCCTGCGGCCCCGGATCCTGCTGTACATGACGCTGCTCGCAATCGTCATTGGTGCGGCAATCTGGTCGCTCGCCACGCGGGTTCCCCTGCGCGTCGATCTGATCCGCGACCGCAGCATCCTGGCGCGTGAGGTGGAAGGGCGGATCGAGAACCTGTACATCATGCGGGTAATGAACATTTCCGAAGCGCCGCGCCAGTTTTCCATCCGGGTCTCCGGCATAGAGGGCATTGCGCTCGTTTCCGACGCCCAGGTAACGACGGCGGCAGCGGAAAACCATGAGGCCACCGTGAGTGTGCGCGTACCGCCCGACGCGGCGAAAAAGGGCGTCTACAAGATCTTTTTCGAGATCGTGGCAGAGGATGATCCCAAGGTCGCCGTGCGCGAAAAAACAACTTTTATCATGCCATGAGCAAAATCCCCATGAGTCCTGTGAACGAAACCGTCCCTCTCCCCTGGTACAAGGAACCTTGGCCGTGGTTCCTCATTGCTGTCCCGGCGCTTACCGTCATTGGCGGCATCCTAACCTATCTCGCGGCGACTCATTCCGCCGACGGCGTGGTTGCCGATGATTATTACAAGCAAGGTCTGGCGGTCAACCAGCGCCTCCACCGCGATCAGGCGGCGAAGGAAATGGGGCTGCGGGCGGAACTCATGCAGAATGATCTGGCGCTGCGCGTGCTCGTAAGCGCGACCAAAGCGAACGCGCTGCCGCCCACGCTCAACCTGCGCCTCACGCATCCAACCCGCAGCGGCATGGATCAATTGATCGAACTTGCGCGGACGGATTCCGGCTTTTACGAAGGCAAGCTTTCCACGGAGCTTGCCCCCGGACGCTGGCATGTTTTCCTGGAAGATCAGGCATTGACTTGGCGTTTGCAGGGGAATTGGCAATCTGGCGCCGATGTTTCCCTGCAATTGCATCCCCGACAGTGAATTTTCTCGCGTGAACGACTGGAGGCAACACCATGTGGCAAGAACTTTTCGCAAGTGAAGTTGGCTTCCTGAGTGCCCTGACAATCGGTATTGTCATCGTGATTGCCGTTTTCTTCGTGGTTTTTTTCGGCAAGAAGATTGCTGAAAAAAACCAGAAGCAAAAACAAAAGAACAGATAATTCCTGCCCTCCGTCGCCCGGAAATCCCCCAAACCCCTCTTGGGCTTTGAGATCATTCTTTTGCACTATGCGCTCAGTGCTTTGCTGTTCTCTTGCGGACGGCGAAACTCCCGCCGAGCGGGGGAGAGAAGCGGTGGCGCGGAACCTCGCCCTCACCCGCTTGGCGGGAGAGTGTGGCGCGAAGCGCCGGTAATTTTTCCCAACCTTCCAGCGGAAACAACGCCCAAGGAAAAGTATGCGGCGCTTTGCGCCGGGGGGGGACGCCCTCTCTCGCCCCTGCCGGGGCACTCTCTCCCGCCAAGCGGGCGAGAGAGAAGCAGGCGGCGGCGCGGGGGGGAGGATGTCGCGCAGGTGAGGGCCGGTGGATTGCCACGGCGCTACGCGCCTCGCAATGACGACAAAGTGGGGGCGGCTTCCAGCCGCCCTGTGGGGAGGAAAGGGCGGCAGGATGCCCCCTACTCTGGAATCCGCAATGGCGAGGCAAGCGTTTACGGGAATGTCGCAAACCGCCAAAGTCTCGTCATTGCGAGGGCCAAAGGCCCGTGGCAATCCACTTCCACGATTCGGCGCGATGCGCCCATATTCTTACCCTCGCCCGCTTGGCGGGAGAGGGTGGCGCGAAGCGCCGGGGGGAACGCCCTCTCGCGCATCTGGCGCATCGCCCTTTTCACGAGATGTCCGGCGGTCAGCGCCAACTGGTCATCTTCGCCCGCGCACTGGTGGCGGAAGCCGATATTTTGATCCTGGATGAACCGACTTCGGCGCTGGATTTGAAAAACCAGTCCATCATCCTGGAATGGATTGACCGTCTGGCGCGCGATGAAGGCTTGACGGAGGGTCGGATTCCAGCAGGACGAAGGCGAGGGCGTAGCGGGCTTCGTCGCTCAGGCTGAGGTGGGCGCGCAGGCACAGGGTGTCGAAGATTTCCTGGAGCGCGGCGTCGAAGTGGAAGCAGGGTTTGCCCAACGCATCGTGCTCAATGCTGATCGCGGTGAAGGTGGCGGGGGGGCGCATGCCGGTGCCCAGCGCCTTGCCCAGCGCCTCCTTCGCTGCCCAGCGCCGGGCCAGGAAACCGCTTTGCCGGGCCGGGGAAAGCTGCCGGAACGCCGCCGCTTCCGCCGGGGCCAGGATGTGGCGCAACCCGGCCTCGCCGTGGCGGGCGTAAAAGGCGGCGAGACGTTCGACGGCAACGATGTCCGTGCCGATGCCGTAGATCACATCGAATTTCCAGGCGTGGCGCCGGATGACGCGGCAAGCATGCGTGTCTTCATTTCCCGCACGGCTTCCCGCAAGCCCACGAATACGGCGCGGCTCACGATGGCATGGCCGATGTGCAGTTCCCGCACGCCGGAGAGCGCCGCGACAGGGGCGACGTTGTAATAGTTGAGCGCGTGCCCGGCATTAAAGCGCATGCCCGCCTGGATGACGGCCTCGCCCGCCTGCCGCACCTTTTCCAGTTCGGTTGCGACCGCCCGCGCTTCCCGATCCCGGCCCGCAGCGTGAAAAGCATGCGCGTAGGGGCCCGTGTGGAGTTCGCACACCTGCGCGCCGATGCGCGCGGCAGCGTCGATCTGGCGTGGTTCCGCGTCAATGAAGACGCTGGTGACGATGCCCGCCTCCCGCAGTCGCGCCACGATTTCCGCCAGGCGATTCTCCTGCCCAGCCACATCCAGCCCGCCTTCGGTGGTGATTTCCGCGCGTCCCTCGGGCACCAGCATGACCATTTGCGGGCGGATGCGGCAGGCAATGGCGAGCATTTCGTCGGTTGCCGCCATTTCCAGGTTGAGTTTTACCTGCACGCTATCGCGTAGACGTTGCACGTCTGCATCGCAGATGTGCCGCCGATCCTCGCGCAAATGCACGGTGATGCCGTCCGCCCCGCCCAGATGCGCTTCCACGGCGGCCCATACCGGGTCGGGTTCCCAGGTGCGCCGCGCCTGCCGCAGGGTCGCCACGTGGTCGATATTGACGCCCAGCCCGATCATGCCGCCTCCCCTTTCTTCATGGCCTTGCCTTCGGCGGCGCGTTGCTTGCGCACTTCCTTGGGATCGGCGATCAGGGGGCGGTAGATTTCCACCCGGTCTTTTTCCCGCAGGAGCGCGTCTGGCTTGGCGAGCTTCGAGAAAATGCCAAACTTCGTCTTCGCCAGGTCGATTTCCGGATATTTCTGCAACAGGCCGGAGGCTTGCACGGCGTCTTCGAGACGGCTGCCGACCGGCAAACGCAGCGGGATGATCTCCTGACGCTCGGCAAACGCATAGACCACTTCCACCGTGATGATTTCTTCGCTCATGCGCGTGCTCCATGAACTCCATGAACTTGTTCGGCCCGTTGCACGAAGGCTTCCACGAAAGTGTTCGAGATGTGGTGGAAGACGGGGCCGATCACTTTTTCGAGGATCCGGCTGGAAAACTCGTAATGCAGGCAAAATTCCACCTTGCAAGCGTCGGCAGTGAGCGCCCGGAAGCGCCAGCTTCCTTCCAGATGCCGGAAGGGACCATCCACAAGGCGAATGCGCATGGAAACCGGGTAGACCTTCTCGTTTTCGGTGGTGAAATGGGATTTCACGCCGTGATAGTTGATGTACAGGGTGCCCACAGTCTTGTGCGCATCCCGGAAACTGCATTCCGTATGGCTGCACCAGGGCAGGAACAGGGGATACGCCTCGCATCGATCAACCAGCTCGAACATCTGCTCGGCCGAATGGGCGATCAAGACAGATTTTTCGACTTCCGCCATCCGCCAGAACTCCGATTCTTGCTAGAATGCCCCGATTCTATCGGATTCGAGGCATCATGAGCATCGCGCAGAACAAAAAAGCGTTCCACGACTATTTTGTCGAGGAAAAATACGAAGCCGGGCTGGCGCTGGAAGGCTGGGAGGTGAAATCCATCCGTGCCGGGCGCGCGCAGATCAAGGAAGCCTATGTGCTTGTCCGCAAGGGGGAAATCTTTCTCCTGGGCATGCACATCACACCGCTCCCCACCGCCTCCACCCACATTCACCCCGATCCCATCCGGACGCGCAAGCTCCTGCTGCATGGAACGGAGATCATGAAGTTGATCGGCAAGGTGGAACGCGCCGGCTACACGCTTGTTCCCCTGGACCTCCACTACACCCGCGGCCGCATCAAGGCCAGCATCGGCCTTGCCAAGGGCAAGAAGCAGCACGACAAACGCGACGCCGCCAAGGACCGGGATTGGGAACGGGAAAAACAACGCCTCATGCGCGAGAAGATCAGGGGATAGGCAGGCGAGCGCGTTTTTGGCGCAGCCGGTGGTTTGCTCCGATCCCCCCGCCCTCCTTGCTTTTTCTGATTCCTGACAGAGTTCCCTGATCTCCACTCCCGGCAAATGAAACGTCTTTTAAATGAAAACGTCTTTTTCTTCCCGCCTGCCATTGTTGGCGCTCATCCTTGTTTTCTTCCTGCTTTCCGCCTGCGTGACGCGGCAGGGAGTCGTCCTCCGGATTCCCCAGGAAACCCTAGAGGCAAAGCTGGCGGAGCGCTTGCCGGTGACGGGAAGCTTCCTCTCCGTATTCCGGCTGCGGCTCGAAAACCCGCGCATCCGGCTTGATGCAGGGAGTGGTCGGATCTACCTGCGTCTGGACGCGCAGGTCTGGGTCGGCGGGAAAGAGCCAGCGCGGGGAAAAGAGCTTGCGCGCGGGGAGATCGAGGCAAGCGGCGGCATCCGCCACATGCGACCGGAAGGCGCGCTCTACCTGGAAGCGCCGCGAATCGAACGAATGCGCCTCGACGGCATCCCCGCCGCCACACTCGCCCCCCTGCAAGCCGCGCTCGCCGAAATCCTGTCCGAGCACTGCGCCAAACACCCAATTTACGTCCTGGATTCCCAGGAACACACCTTCTTCACCCTGGAACTCGAAAGCATCACGGTGGCGGAGACTGGAGTCGTCATGACATTCACCTCCAAAACGCCAAACCCCGCACCCAGCGATTCCTCCGCCACCGGGCGTTGAAATCTTTCTCCCTTATCCCTCGACACGTTCGCGATATGCGTCGAGCAGTTCCTGGAAGCCTTTTTGGTAGCGCGGCATTTGCGGGAGTTCGTCTCCGGCCGCGTCGTGGAGCAGTTGACCGAGGACGGCGAGTGGCGATGCGGCGGCGAAGCGGCGGATTTCCGCGGCGGGTTCGTCCAGGATGCGGCGGCAGAAGCGGGCGTTGACGAGGAAATCCCGACTGGCGGCCATCCGGATCAGGTCATCCATGTTCCGCACGCAGGCGTGGTTGATGCGCGCCTCGATCTCCGGATCCTGATGACCATCTGCCACATCGAGAACGTAGGCATGCAGGACGCACGCCGCGCCGCCCTGGTGCAGGAGGGCATCCATGGCCGTCTCGTGCAGGCCGGTGACGCGGATGTCGTCCAGGGCGATGACGTTTTTTCCCTCCAGGCGCACATCCTCCGGCAGGTGCAGGCCGTTTTGCCGAATGATGGCGTCGCGCTGGTGGAAATTCATTGTGGCATAGTCGCCGTGGGTCAGATTGAGGCGGTGGAGCCGGAAGGGGAGGATGCGGCCCGCAAAGCCATGCCGTTCGGCAAGCAGGCGCGCCGTGTGCACGAAAGGCGCAAGCAGCGCAACCGCCGCCGGGCGGGCAACCTTGTAGGCCGAAGCGGTCACGTGGATATCCCCAGGGCGCTCGAAGCAGGCGGGAATGGCGTGGAGCGCCAGCAGCATGCCATACGTTCGGGCAAACGCGCCGTCGCCATGCTTGAAGCGGCTGTAGTCGTGCAGGCTGAGCCGCAGATTGGGAATCCGGCACATAATGGCGATTTCCCCTGCCCGGCCTTCCACCCGGCCCAGCGCGAAGCGGCGCGCGAAATCCGGCGTTTTGGGCGTCATGGCTCGCATGCTTCCCGTTGCAGATGGATGGCGTGGGCCAGGGCATACGCCTGCGCATGTTGCCGGACGAATTCCACGCCGGTCGCGGCAGCGCCCCGCACAATGGCGCTGCACAACCAGACGGGAACCGCGCGCAAAAAATCTTCCAGCTTGTCCAGCGGCGTCGAGAGAGCGAGTTTCAGGACGCGGATGTTCAACTCGAAATCCTCAGCGCGAATGGCCGGGAGCAAATCCCCGATCTCCCGGATGGCGGCGTGGTTCATGCGGTTTTCGATCTCCGGATGCGCCTTGCCGCAGGCTTCATCGAAGGCGAGGACATAGCCCAGTGCCAATGCCGACGGCGCTTCCGGACGCACGATTTCCAGCATCCTGCGCTCGGCGGCGCCAGTGATGCGCGCATCGTCGAGGAGGACGAGCCGCCTGCCGCAAAGGCTCCTGCCCTCCAGCGAAAAGCCGATGCCCTCCAGTTCGCCCTGACGCGCGGCGGGCGTCTGGAGGGCGTAATTGCCAGCCACGACCGTATCCTTGTAGACCTGAATGAGCCGCCCCGGCGCTTTGCCTTCCGCGACCCGGCGCAGGTTGATCGCTTCCAGGCAATACAGTCCGATGAAATGACATGCGGGCGGCACCGCCTTGTAGGCCGCGAGGAACAGCGGCGGGTCGGCATGCAGGACAACCTGCGGCGCTTCGGCCAGCAAGGCTTCGGCCAGCGTGCGCGCAAAACGGCGCGTGACGCTGCGCACGCCATGCTTCATGCGGCTGTAGGCGGCCTCATCGAAGGCACGCCCCGCCGCATCCACAATGCACCCCGTTCCGGCATCGTAGCGCAGATGGCAGAGCGTCAGGGTTTGAGGATTCGCCATGTGCGAGTTCAGGGATCAGGAATCGGGTGTCAGAAATGCAATCGGGAGTGCCGCGCCCGGTACACGGGATTGATTTCTTGCAGACGTGGATGTTGTTGACATGGCAGCCTCGAATGGTGGCAGAATATGTCCTGGCATATTAATGTTTGCGCCATTCCATGTCAAGCGGTCATGCGGCTTTGAAAGCGCGCAAAACGCCTGCTTCTGTTTCCGATCCCTGCCATCTGCTCCCTGCCTAATATTCCTGTTCCATCCACATTTCCGGCGAGAAACGGACGACGCGGTTGCGGCCGGCTTCCTTGGCGTGGTAGAGGGCCACATCGGCGAACTTGACGGTTTGCCAGAAGGTGTTGCTGTCGAGGGGAAAGTCGGCAAGGCCGATCGAGATGGTCTTCTGGAGCACAATCCCGCCATAGTTGATGCGCATCTTCTCCACGGCCTGGCGGATGTTCTCCGCCACTGTTTCGGCGGTCTCGCCCGAAGTATCCTGGAGGATGACCAGGAATTCCTCGCCGCCGTAGCGCACAACGATGTCCGAAGTGCGCACGGTATGCTTTATGAGCTGCGCCAGTTCCTTCAGCACGGTGTCGCCCGCGTCGTGGCCGTAGGTGTCGTTGACCATCTTGAAGTGGTCGAGATCCAGCATCATGACGGCAAGCGGACTTTGCTTGCGCTTCACGTTCGCCACCAGGGTATCGATGTATTCCTCCAGGAAGCGGCGGTTGTTGAGGCCGGTCATCGGGTCCCGGAGGGTGGATTCCTTCAGGGATTCAAGGAGTCGCCGCGCTTCCAGCACCGGGGCCGTTTCGCGCAGGTAGGCATTGATGTAGGGAAGGACGGAAAGATAGTGTTCCCTCTTTTCCTCGCGCACGACCAACTGGATGATGCTGCCGACCGCGCCGGACTGGAGAATGGGAAAACACAGCGTGTAACGGCGCGTCTCGTCGTCCCCGCCGTTCTGCTTGAAGCTGTAGCAGATGTCTGGCTGGACAAGGCCGTTGATGCGGTGCCCGGTATGGTACACGCGGCAGCTTCCCGGCTTTGTCAGGATTTGCGCGTCGCACCAGCGGCAGGAAGCGTGCAGTTCGCCATCGACAATGATCGGGCGAATCTCGTTCTTGTCCGGCGAAATCTCGTAGATCGAATGCTCGACGGCCCCGAACTTTTCCTGAATGGCGCCGATCAGGCGGCGATAGACATCGATCTTGGTATCGTCCTCCTCAATGGCGAGCTTGTAGTGGGAAATCTGGGTCAGCACCTCCACCATGGCGATGGTCGCCGAAAGCTGGTTCTCGCCCAGTTCCGGCTTCCTGTCCGTCAGTTGCGCGACGTGATTCCCGATCCGGCTCAGGCCGGTATCCAGGAAGCGGAGAAGGCGGTTCACGCTGTCGGCAATCTGGCCGATTTCGTCATCGGTCTGCGGGTCCACCGTCCCCTTGAAATTGCCGTTGATCGCCTCCCGCACCACCTTCTCGACGGCAGCGGCAGTGTTGGAGATGGGTTGCAGGTGGTAGCGCGACAGGGCAAAGAGCAGGAGAATGGCCAGGATCACGATGGCGACGATGCAGATTACCGTAATGATCGCGTTGTGGCGCAGGCTGGTGAGCGACATGGTCAGGGTGATGACTCCCAGCACACTGCCCGCCGCGCTCTGGTGGCACATCAGGCAGTTCGGCACGCCGTCGATGGTGGCGATGTAGGGGATGGTGCCCTGGAAAATGGTTTCGCCATCCTTCTCCTGCACGCCGAAATAGGCCTTGCCGCTTTGCATGACCTGGTTCTCGATGGCGTCCGGCAGGTATTCGCCCTTGTTGCTCTTGCCGAACTGGCTGTCGACCAGGGGGGAGCGCACGACGCGGATGGTGCGCAGTCCCTCGACTTCCGTGACCCGCTGGAGGAATTGCTGGCGCTGGTCGATCACGCCGGTAATCATGGAATCGGTGAGATGGACGCGGACGATCTCGGCTGCGGTACGCAGATGCCCGGTCGCCGCGCTGATGGAAAAGGCGCGAAACGCGTAGAGGCTCACCCCGGCAAGCAGGACAACCATTGCGGCAGAAACGACCACAAAGAATATGGATACCTTGACGCTGAGGGTTTTCTTGGATTTGAACAACATGCCTGTCTGCTCCGGGAGAACTGCCGCGAAGCGCCTCCAAATCGTGTAATTATGGCATCAAACCGCGCGCCCGCGAAATTCCTCCCTGCAAAAACCCCGTGCGCGCCCTTTACGGATGCGGATTTCCCGCGATTGGAAGCCATGAAGCACACCGCCTGCGCGTCACTATTTTTCGTCATTGCGAACATGGCGCAGCAACCCGGAAGGACGCGAGAGAAATATCTGCCCCCCTTTGCCGCCAGCGCTTCGATCTTCCATCAGATTCGCGTGATCGCCCGCCCACGCTTGCGAGGGAAGGATTGCCGTCCGGACGTGCTAGAATCGCCACCTTTCCCCCTTTTGCATGCCCTCGCAAGGCATTGAACGATGATTTCCGGCCTCCTCAAGAAGATATTCGGCAGTCGTAATGATCGACTCATCAAGCAATACAGCCAGACCGTCCGCCAGATCAATGAACTGGAGCCGGGCATCGCGGCGCTCTCCGACGAGGCGTTGCGCGGGAAAACGCTCCGCTTCCGGGAACGCTTCGGGAACGGCGAATCCCTGGATCTGCTGCTGCCGGAAGCCTTTGCCGTCGTCCGCGAAGCGGGCAAGCGCGTGCTGGGCATGCGGCATTTCGACGTGCAACTGATCGGCGGCATGGTATTGCATCACGGAAAAATCGCGGAAATGCGTACCGGCGAGGGAAAGACGCTCGTCGCCACCCTGCCCGCCTACCTGAACGCCATCACCGGGGAAGGCGTGCACATCGTGACGGTCAATGACTACCTCGCCAGCCGTGACGCGGAATGGATGGGGCGACTGCATCGCTTCCTTGGGCTTACCGTGGGCGTGAATCTCTCCCAAAGCCCCGAAGCCGTGAAGCGGGCCGCCTACGCTGCCGACATCACCTACGGCACCAACAACGAATTCGGTTTCGACTACCTGCGCGACAACATGAAGCATTCGCTCGCCGAAAAGTCGCAGCGCGGCCTTGCCTATGCCATCGTGGATGAAGTCGATTCCATCCTGATCGACGAGGCCCGCACACCGCTCATCATCTCCGGCCAGGCCGACAGCCATACCGAACTCTATGTGCGCCTGAACCAGGTCGTGCCGCTCCTGAGCCGCGCCGCCGAAGAGGATGCGCCCGGCGACTACTGGGTGGACGAAAAGCAGCGTCAGGTGTACCTGACGGAGGAAGGGCACGAGCACGCCGAGCAGATCCTGGCGCGCGAAGGATTGCTGCCCGACGGCGGCAGCCTCTACGAAGCCGCCAACATTTCCCTCGTGCATCACCTGAACGCCGCCCTGCGCGCCCACTCGCTCTTCCAGCGCGACCAGCACTACTGGCTGCGGGATGGCGAGATCGTCATCATCGATGAATTCACGGGCCGTCCCATGACGGGCCGCCGCTGGTCGGACGGGCTGCATCAGGCAGTGGAGGCGAAGGAGGGCGTGGAAATCCAGCCCGAAAACCAGACGCTCGCCTCGATTACCTTCCAGAATTACTTTCGCATGTACGGCAAGCTCGCGGGCATGACCGGCACTGCCGATACCGAAGCCTACGAATTCCACCAGATCTACAACCTGGAAACCGTGGTCATCCCGCCCCACAGGCCGATGGTGCGCATCGACCATGACGACATGGTTTTCAAGACCGCCGCCGAGAAGCACAAGGCAATCATCACGGACATCCGGGAATGCCACGGGCGCGGCCAGCCGGTGCTTCTGGGCACGCCTTCCGTCGAAGCCTCCGAACTCCTGTCGCGCCTCCTTGAGAAGGAAAAACTGCCGCATCAGGTGCTGAATGCCAAGCAGCATGCCCGCGAGGCGGAGATCATCGCGCAGGCCGGGCAGCCCGGCATGATTACCATCGCCACCAACATGGCGGGGCGCGGCACCGATATCGTCCTGGGCGGCAGCATCGACAAGCGGATCGAAACCATCAAGGCGGATGAGGCGCTCTCCGAGGACGAAAAGGAAGCGCGCATCAGCAACCTGCGCTCCGAATGGCAGGCCCTGCATGAGCAGGTGGTGGCGGCGGGCGGACTCTACATCATCGCCTCCGAACGCCACGAGTCACGCCGCATCGACAACCAGTTGCGTGGCCGCGCCGGTCGCCAGGGCGATCCGGGCGCATCCCGCTTCTATCTCTCGCTCGAAGACCCGCTTTTGCGCATTTTCGCGGGCGACCGGCTGCGCAAGATCATGGATCGCCTCCGGATGCCGGAGGGCGAGGCCATCGAGAGTCCGCTGGTGACGCGCACGCTTGAATCCGCGCAGCGCAAGGTGGAAAGCCACAATTTCGACATCCGCAAGCAGCTTCTGGAATACGACGATGTGGCCAATGACCAGCGCAAGGTGATCTATGCCCAACGCAATGAACTGCTGGAAGCCGAGGACATCTCCGAAACCATCACCGCCATGCGCAAGAGCGTCCTGGAAGAACTGTTCCGCCGCTTCGTCCCGGCGGAATCGGTGGAGGAACAGTGGGATCTCCCCGGCCTGGAACGGGCGCTCACGGAATACCTGCTGGACGTGCCTGTCTCCCAGTGGGTAGCCAAGGACAAGCGCCTCACCGACGACGATGTCCTGGAACGCATTTTCCTGTACGCAGACGAGGTGTATGCGGACAAGATCGCCATGATCGGCGAACGGGAATTCCACCAGTTCGAGCGCGGCATCATGCTGGATATCCTGGACATGCACTGGCGCGAACATTTGGCCGCGCTCGATCACCTGCGCCAGGGCATTGGGTTGCGCGGCTATGCGCAGAAGAATCCCAAACAGGAATACAAGCGCGAAGCCTTCGATCTGTTCGAGACCCTGCTGGACACGGTGCGCCGCGAGGTGACGCGCCTTCTCATCACCGTGCAGATTCGCTCGGCGGCGGAAGCCGTGGAGAGTGTCGTGCCCCAGAGTGAAGTGGAAAACGTGCGCTACCACCATGCCGACTACGACGAAGCTCTGGCGGGGGGAGATGAGGCGCCGGAATCCGCCAATCCGTCCGAAGCGCAACGCCCCTTCCACGCCTCGCCCAAGATCGGTCGCAACGACCCTTGCCCCTGCGGCAGCGGCAAGAAATACAAGCACTGCCACGGAAGGCTCTTGTAACGGTCGCGTCGGAGGGGGAAAAGCTGCGGGATTTTTACATTGCCGTCCGCAGGGTTTTACGTTGCCGTCCGCAGGACTTGCAGGATCATGCCTGTTTCGCACAGCGGCAGGCCCATGATGCCGCTGTAGCTTCCGGCCATGTGTTCCACGAACAGCGCGGCGCGGCCCTGAATGCCGTAAGCGCCAGCCTTGTCCATGGGTTCGCCGCTGGCGACATAGGCCCGGATTTCCGCTTCTTCCAGAATCCGGAAACGAACTTCGGAAACACTGAGCGCTGTTTCCAGCCGCTCTTGCCAGGCAACGGCAACACCGGTCAGTACCCGGTGGGCGCGTCCGGAGAGGCGGCGCAGGATAGCAACGGCATCCTCCGTGTCGGCGGGCTTGCCGATGATGTCTCCATCGACTTCCAGCGTGGTATCCGCCGCCAGCACCGGACGAACGGCATGGTTGCGCATCTGGACGAGATGCAGTCCGAATCGGGCCTTGGCCCGCGCCAGACGCAGGACGTAATCTTCCGCCCGCTCGCCGGGCTGCGGCGTTTCGTCGGTTTCCGGGTCATCGCGGGGAGAAGCGCGAAACGGGAGCGCCTCGAAAGCAATGCCCGCCTGCGCCAGCAATTCCCGCCGTCGCGGGCTGCGGGAGGCAAGGTAGATGCGCGGAAAGCGGTGCATGCGTTTGTCTTCTTGTGCGTTCATTCGCGGTGGTAAGGGTGGTTTTTCAGGAGGCTCACGGCCCGGTACAGTTGTTCGCACAGCAGGAGCCGGGCCATACCGTGCGGCAAGGTCAGGCTGGAAAGACGCAGGAGGCGCCCGGCTTCCGCCTTGAGCGCATCTTCCAGCCCGTCCGCGCCGCCGATCAGGAAAACGATGTCCCCCTCTTGCATCCATCGCGCAAGCAGATCGGCAAAGCCGCGCGTGGTGAGGTCTTTCCCCTTTTCGTCCAGCACAACGAGCCGCGCCGCGCCCAAGGTCTTGCACACGTCCCGGATGCGCTCACCTTCCGCTGCCAGCAGTTGTGCGCGCGTCTTGCCCGTGCGCGGTTCCGGCTTGATCTCAAGAATCCGGGCCGCAATCTCGCGCGGCAAACGCTTCAGGTATTCGCCGCAGCCTTCCCGCACCCAATCCGGCTGTCGGTGCCCCACAGCGAGCAGGGTCAACTTCATGATTTCATGACAAGGCGGCGAATCCGTCTTCCGTGACCGTGCCGCGCCGCGCAACCGGCGTGGTGCGCCAGAGTTCTTCCAGGTTATAGTAGCTGCGCGTTGCGGGCTGCATCACATGCACGACGATGCTGCCCAAATCAACGAGCACCCATTCCCCTGCGTCCTCGCCTTCCACGGAGAGCACTTCCCCGCCCGCTTCCCGCACCTTGTCCCCGACATTGCGCGCCAACGAGCGCACCTGGCGATTGGAGTCGCCACAGGCCACGATGATGCGCTCGAAGAGCGCGGTGAGCCGCGTCGTATCGATGACCTCGATCTCCTTCCCCTTGATCTCCTCCAAGGCGGCAACGACGATTTCCTGTAACTTGCGAATTTCCATTCGGGACAGCATCCTGTTCAAAAAAACATCTCATGGTATCAAAACCCGCAGTACTGCGGACAGCATTTTCTTTCTTCTACCAAGGAAATATGTCGATAGGAATATTTTCCTGCCTGTCTGTGGCAAGCACCGTGGACGAGCATGTTTGCCAAAGCCCTCTCGGCATAGGTATCTACACTGCGAGAGGAGGGTTCGGGAAAGCGGGCGGCGATTTTTTCCGCGCACCAAAGTGGGGGCGGCATCCTGCCGCCCTTTCCATCCCCAGAGGCGGCTGGAAGCCGCCCCCACTTTGTCGTCACAAGCGAGGCGCGAAGCGACGCGGCAATCCATATCCCGTTCCAGATGTGCGCTTGCACGATTCCCTGGGCGTCTGTACTGCGGAAAGGGTGTGTGGATTGCCGCGCTACGCTCGCA
Organism: Zoogloeaceae bacterium; assembly: GCA_031290955.1. Taxonomy (GTDB): domain Bacteria; phylum Pseudomonadota; class Gammaproteobacteria; order Burkholderiales; family Rhodocyclaceae; genus Azovibrio. The sequence goes on from JAISLJ010000068.1 coordinate 22,910, forward strand.
ATGACGAGGATTGGGATGCCTCGCTTCTGTAGGGGCGGGTTTGAAACCCGCCCCTACGCGGCGCACGAGAGAAACCAGCGGGCAGGATGCCCGCGCGTCTGGAATCTCTGCCCACCGTGTAGATACCTTTGCCCTCTCGGGGGAGGCATAAACGCATACATTGTGCATTTCCAGAATCAGGCGTATCCATCTTATTAACCCGGCAAACAAATACGATATATGTGCTATAATGTGAGCATGGAAAAGATAGATGCCCGGAAACTTTCGCGTGACGCACAAGAAGAGATGCGCCGTCAGGCAATGCGACTGC
>JAISLJ010000069.1 GCA_031290955.1 Zoogloeaceae bacterium
AGGAAAGGAGAAGAAGATGGAACTTCGTCTGCATAAGAATGCCCGGACAACGCCTGCGGTGCGCGCGGAGATTGCCGCGAGCACGGAAGGAGTGAGCGCCTTGGCGCGACGCTATGGCGTCGGGCGCGTTACGGTGAGGAAATGGACGCATCGCGCAGACCCGATGGATCGCTCGCATACGGCGCATCGTCTGCAAACGACGATGAACAGCGCTCAGGAGACCATCGCTGTCTATCTGCGCCGACATTTCTTGCTGCCGCTTGACGACCTGCTGGCGGTGGTGCGGGAGTTTCTCTGCCCGGAAGTCTCGCGTTCCGGTCTGGATCGCTGCCTGCGTCGGCACGGCGTGGGCAATCTGCGCGACCTGCTGCCGAAGGAGGCCAAGGCGCCGCGAAAGGCCTTCAAGACGTATGAACCTGGCTTCCTGCATCTGGATGTGAAGTATCTGCCGCAGATGGCGGACGAGAAGAAGCAGCGCTATCTCTTCGTCGCCATCGACCGGGCGACCCGCTGGGTATATCTGGAAGTGAAGGAGGACAAGACCGCCAAAAGCGCCAGCGCCTTCCTGAAAAACCTCTCCCAGGTCTGCCCGGTGCGCAGCCGGAAGCTCCTGACGGACAACGGCAAGGAATTCGTCTCTTCTCCCGTGACAAACAGGCCAGCGGCCAGCATGAGTTCGATCAACTGTGCGCGGCGCTGGAGATTGAGCACCGCCTGACCCGTCCCCGCACGCCGCAGACCAACGGGATGGTCGAGCGTTTCAATGGCCGCATTGCGGACATCCTGAAGACCCATCATTTCATGAGCGGCGAAGACCTGGAACGAACCCTGCTCCGATATGCCATGCTCTACAACGAACACTTGCCCCAGGCCGCACTCAACAGCAAAACTCCCATGGACGCCATGAACATGTGGTATGCTTCCCACCCGCAACTCTTCCTTCATTCGCCAGAATCGAATCGTCCGGGATGCGACAAAGCCGGAAGGGAGGGCGATTATTTCGCCTGACCGTTGTTGACGGATTTGATGCCGTGGCAGCAGGCGCGAAAGGAGGGCAAGGGGATCAATCCTCATCCTCGTCGGAATCTTCGTCTTCGTCCAAATCCTCATCTTCGGACTGGGTGCGCCATTGCGCGGGGATTTCCTTCTTGCGCACCAGATGCGGGGCCGCGACGAGTGGCGGGGTCTTTTGGGTCGGGTCTTCGATGAATTTGAGCAGGGCCAGGGAAATATTGTCTCCATACCCCTCACCGCGCTCGCGGGCGATTTCGATCAGTTTCGCGCTGGCTTCCCGGGCAGACAGGGAACTGATGATCTGCCCCAGTTCCGCATCCTTGAAGTAGCCCCAGAGACCATCGCTGCACAGGAGGAAGCTGTCGCCCAGAAGCGGGCGGGTTTGCAGGTTTTCCTTCATGCTGCCGTAGTCGATCTGCGGGTCTTCCGCGCCGCCCAGCGAGGTCAGCAGGATATTGCGTTTCGGATGTGTCTCCACCATTTCCGGCGTGATCTTGCCGGTGCGCACCAGATGTTCCACGTAGGAATGATCCGCGGTGCGGAACAGCAGGCGCTCGCCCCGGAAGCAATACAGGCGGCTATCACCGCAATGTGCCCACATGCAGGAACCGTCCGGCAACAGGATCAGGACCACTGCCGTGCTGCGCGGGTCCTTTTCGTCGATGAACCGGGAAGCCTTGATGACGCTGTGGGCTTCCTGGAGGCAATCGTCGATCAGTTGGCGGGCATCGTTGCGAATGCCCCATTCCTGGAAGGCGAGGCTTGTGGAATGAATCACCTGCGCCGCTGCCTGCGCGCCGCCGGTATGCCCACCCATGCCGTCCGCCACCACAGCCATGCACACGCCGGGCGCGCGCCGGTGGGAAACGATGGCAATCCGGTCTTGTTGCTCTTTCCGGTCTCCCTGATGCTGCGCGATGCAGACATCCAGCTTGAGCGTGTTGGTTTTCTGTTGTTGTCGCAGCATATTCCGGCCGACCTCCGAAAGACGCTCATCTTACCAGCAGGATGGCGGAAAACAAAAACGTGGCGGATTTTCCCGCTTCAGCGTCCATCAACAACGGGCAACAGCCTTGGGGAATGCTTGCCAAGCGCCGTGCCTTCGACGAGCCGGTAGGAAGAATCCCTTTCCAGGGTTTGCGGCGTCCTGCGCATGCGCTCGTGGATTCTGCGCATGGTGGTCAGGAAGTCCTCGTGTTCGCGCGTGCCTGCCGCAGGCTGTCCGGGCGCAATCTGGATCTGCATGCGTGTTTCATCCAGTGTGCCGCAATACGGAGGTGCGAGATTTTCGGCGTCTTCCCGGAGTACTACACGCAATTTCCTGTCTGCCTCCGTCCCCGGCAACAGCACGGGGGCAGGCAAAGTGACTCTCTGGTGACTGGGCTTTTCCGTCTTGCAACAACAGGGTTCGGAAACCTCTGCCTTGCCCGGCAGAAGCAAGGGTTCCGGCAAATCCCGGTATTCCGTGAAAATCTTGAGGAACAGGAAGCTTTGCTCCATGAGCAGATCATCGCCCCGGATTTCGTCGATGTCCGACGGGATGCCGTTTGCGCTGCGCAGGCGGTATTCCTGTTTCGGGGAGATTTGGTAACGCTGGATCTCCACCGCGCCGCCCGTCCTTGCAATCCGGGCGATGAACAGGTATTTGGGCGGGCGGGGAATCCCGATGAAGGCCCAAGGAGACCCGAGCAGAGTAAAACCCTGTGGCACGCCGAAATGTTTTGACGCGGAGAAGGAGAACGCAAGCCGCGCCTTTTCGTCCTCGCGGACTTCCGAATCCATCAGATCAAACGTCAGGACTTTTCCTTCCGCGTCGTTTTCCCTGGCGTAAAGGAAGAAGGCGGGGGGATCGGGCGTGAGGCAGAGTTGCGCGCCTTTCGGCTGCCAATCGCCCAGCCATTCGATTTCCCCGGCGGGAAGATCGGCGCGGGCGGCAAGGCGCATGGAGAAACGCCCGTTGTTCGCCAGCGTCAAGGTCTGGGTTGCTTGCTCTCCAATACGGGCAAGGTATTGCTGGTATTGCTGGGTGGGCTGGATGGCGGGCGCGTCCGCCTCTGGCTGTGCGTTTGCCGAAAGCCCGAAAAGCGCCAGCAGGCTCGCCAGGGCGCGGGAAAGAATGCCGGATTGCATGGCTTTTGTGGCGTAGGCGCTGATCATGTGCAGCGCCGTGTTCGGCCCGTCGAAGCGACCCTGCGCCGTCTTGCCGTCAATCGCCACGACACTCTCAACGACACTCTCAACGACGTCCACCAGACCCATGACCCACTCCCGGAAACTCTCTGCGCCGCACAATACCGCGCGCAGCGCAACGGCACGATCATCTCACGCAGATCGTGCCGTTGCGCTGGCCCGCTGCGGGGGCTTCCAGTCGGGAAAACACGCTCATCAGACATATCCTGCTCATTTCCAGTTCCTGGCAAAAACTGAGAGTAGACCAGATTTTCGTGTGATTTACAACGTCCCGTCATAATCCATTGCATGTTAAACGACCTTTTGATCCTGTGTACGATACGATATCTGCGTATGCGATGGCCTTGGAGGAAGAGACAGCCGTTGCGGCACGGCGCATCACAGGCCCCAACAGACGGCGAATCCAAACAAATGCCGCTTCGGCTCCCGCGTGCTTGCCTGTTAGAATCACGTTTTTATTGCTTGAGGGAGAGCCGTTGTGCGTATCGTTTGCCTGGATCTGGAAGGTGTGCTGGTGCCGGAAATCTGGATCGAATTTGCCGGGCGCACCGGGATCGCTGCCCTGCGGCGCACCACGCGGGACGAGCCGGATTACGACCGGCTGATGACCGACCGCCTTGCGATCCTGAAGGAACACCGGCTGGGTCTTGCGGATATTCAGGCAGTGATCGGGGAAATGGGGCCGTTGCCGGGAGCGGCGGCGTTTCTGGAAGCCCTGCGCGAAACGTATCAGGTGGTCATCCTCTCCGACACCTTCTACGAATTCGCCCGACCACTCATGCGCCAACTGGGCTGGCCGACCCTGTTCTGCCACAGCCTCGCCACCGACGCGCAGGGCTTCGTGACCGGCTATCGCCTGCGCATGCCCAACCAGAAGCGGGAGGCGGTCAGGCGTTTCAGGGAACTCAATTTCCAGGTGGTGGCCGCGGGAGATTCCTACAACGATACTGCCATGTTGCAGGAAGCGCACGGCGGCATTCTTTTCTGCCCGCCGGAAAACGTCATCCGCGAATTCCCGCAATTCCCCGTCACCCAGGATTACGCGACCCTGCGCCACGAAATCGACGCCGCCTTCGCACGCCTGACTCCATGAGGCAAGCCTTTGTTTTTTGGCATGGATTTCGCAGGCGACTCGATACTGTGAACACGCCCTAGCCTTCCTGCTCCCGGATTCCTGCCGCCCGCTCCCGAATTTCCCCGAGGCAGCGCGCGAGGCGTTCCGGGAAGCTGGTGCTGGCAGCTTCGTCTTCCTGCACAGCGTCTATCCAGGCTTCCATCGTGGCGATCCAGGCGAAGACGCTGGCGCGTTCCGGCGCGCGGTCAAGGCGGCACGGGTCGAGCGTTGCGATGGTGTCGGCGAAATGGGCGGCGCTGGCGGCAAGCGCCGACAGGTCAATGGCCTCGGCCAGGCTGTGCAACTGGCAGGCGGCTTCGGCAATCGCCTCCGTATTCGGCGGCAGCGCCTCCAGGGCGAGGCGCATGCTTTCCAGTTCATCGGCGGCTTCTGCCTGGAAAATGCGATCCACGGCCTGCGAGCGCGGCCCTGTCTCCTCGCTTTCGAGCCGGGCGACAAGCTGCGCCGTCCGTTCTTCCAGCGCCTCGTGTTCCAGGAAATCCTGCTCCGGAATCAGTTCCAGCGTGGCGGCGAGCGCGGTCAGGCGGCGGGGCGGGATGTCCGCCGCTCCGGCCTCCAGCCCGTCCGTTGCCGAGGCGAGGGCTTCCGCGAGCCGCAGAAGCGCCGGATGCCCCAAATCGAGCGCCCCATCCAGAAGTTTGAACACGGCCCGGCGCAAGGAAGGCCACGCCTTTGGCTCGGCGTTCCAGGCGAGAGCCAGGGCATGCACGGCGTGATCCCATTTGCCGCGTTGTTTCGTGGTGAAGCGCGGTTCACGCGGACGCGCAATCAGGGGCAGGAGGCTGGACGTAGCCGCCAGCGTCGTGGAGAGCGGGTCGCGGAGGATGGCGCGAGGCATGGATGCTTCCAGCGCCGCAAGCGGAGCGCGCAGGGCCTCCAGCAGTTCGCCCTCTTCCGGGGCGCTTTCTTCGCGGTGGAGGCGTTTCAGCGCCAGATCGACCCGCCCCGCGAGGCGGCGATGTTCCGGACCAGGCATGAGCTTTCCCGCGCCGATGGCGGCAAAGAGCGAGAGCGCCGCCGCGAGAAAGGGCCGGGGCCGGATCGTGTACAGGGCTTCCAGCGCCTTTGTCATCCGCGCGAGTCCTGCCTCGCCCGCGTCTGCCGCTGGCGGGCGCAACCAGGCGAGCACGCCTTTCTGGTAGCGCCCGCGCAGAACGTCGAGTTCAGTCCGCGAGCCGGGCGAAGGCATCCACGACTTCCGGAGGGGCTTGCACCAGTTCGATCAGGACGCCTTCGCCGCCGATGGGAAATTCCTCGTTTCCCTTGGGATGCAGGAAACAGATATCGTGGCCCGCCGCGCCCTTGCGGATGCCGCCGGGCGCAAAGCGCACGCCATTGGCGGAGAGCCATGCCACGGCGCGCGGCAGGTCGTCGATCCAGAGTCCAACATGGTTCAGCGGTGTGGTATGGACAGCAGGTTTTTTCTCCGGATCCACGGGCTGCATCAGGTCTACTTCCACCTTGAACGGCCCCTTGCCCAGCGCGCAGATATCTTCCTCCACGTTTTCCCGCTCGCTCTGGAAACTGCCCGTCACGGCAAGGCCAAGCTTTTCGACCCACAGGGTTTTCAGCCTTTCCCTGGATGATCCGCCAATGGCAATCTGCTGGATGCCCAGCACCTTGAAAGGACGCGCATTGCTCATGGATTTCCTTCGTCTGTATGTGAAAGGGAGAATATTCTACGGCATTGCGCCCGCCCCCGGAACCACAGGTATCGCATCCCGGACGACACCCGCAATACGCGCGGGGATTGGCGCGACAGGGCGGGTTTGCTACACTGCGGGCTGTCATCCCGAATTGTGGGCAACGCCTTGCCGAAAAGGAAACATCATGAGCACCCCTTCCGCAAAACCCGCCACCGCAAAGTCCGTTACGCGGCCAAGCATCCTTTCCCTGAGCATCAATTCCAAATCCGCGCTGTATGCTTCGTATATGCCGCATCTTCGCCATGGCGGTCTCTTCATCCCGACCAACCGCAAGTACGGGATGGGCGACGAGTTGTTCATGCTCCTCACCCTCCTGAATGACCCGGCCAAGCTGCCAGTGGCCGGAAAGGTGGCCTGGATCACGCCCGAGGGCGCGCAGGGCAACCGGCCACAGGGGGTCGGCATCCATTTCAATAACGATGAAGGCGGTCGGGAAGTGAAGCGCCGCATCGAGGTGGCCCTGGCGGGCGTGCTGACTTCATCGCGTCCCACGCACACCCTCTGAGGCATGCTGGTCGATTCCCACTGCCATCTGGATTTCCCGGATCTGGCCGCCGACCTGCCCGCGCTCTTGACCGCCATGCAGGCAAGTGGCGTGATCGGCGCCCTGTGCATCGGCGTCAACATGGCAGATTTCCCCCGTGTCCTGGCCCTGGCGGAAGCGCATACGCACTTGTTCGCCAGCGTTGGTCTGCATCCGGAATACGCGCCGCCCATTGACGAGCCGGACGTGGAGCGCCTTCTCCGCCTTGCTTCCCACGCAAAGGTGATCGCCATCGGCGAGACCGGGCTGGATTACCACTGGCACAAGGATGCCCCGGAGTGGCAACGCCTGCGCTTTCGCGCCCACATCCAGGCCGCCGTGGCCGCAAGCAAGCCCTTGGTGATCCACTCCCGGAACGCGGCGGCGGATACGCTGGCGATTCTCGCGGCGGAAGGCGCGGCGCGGGCGGGCGGCATCCTGCACTGTTTTTCCGAGGATTGGGCGGTGGCCCGGCAGGCGCTGGACATGGGGTTTTATCTTTCCTTTTCCGGCATCGTTACATTCCGCAATGCGGCGGCGGTCAAGGACGTGGCGACGCGCGCGCCACTCGAGCGCATTCTGGTCGAAACCGACGCGCCCTATCTCGCGCCGACGCCTTTCCGGGGCAAGCGCAACGAACCTGCGTATGTCCGCCACGTTGCGGAAGAAATCGCCCGCCTGCGGCAAATTCCCTACCTGGAACTGGCCCACGCGACCACGGAAAATTTCTTCACCCTTTTCCCGGCAACGCGGGAGGCCATGCAAACATGAAGCCCACGCCCATCACGCCCATCACGAAGTGCGCCGCCTTCCTGCTGCTGCTCGCCGCCTTCCTCCTTCCGTCCGCGCCCGCGCAGGCGGATCTCTACGATGACATGATCGCCGCCGTCAAGCAGGGGGATCAGGCAACGGTGGCGGAACTTGTCCGGCGCGGCATGGACGTGAATACCACCGACCGGGAAGGCAATACCCTGTTGATGCTCGCCGTGCGCGAGGGGCAGGGGGAACTGGCGGCATTCTTCATCGACCAGCGCGCCAAGATCAACGCCCGCAACATGCACGGCGATTCCGCCCTGCGCCTTGCCGCCTATGCGGGCAAGCTCCCCCTGGTCAAGCGGCTGGTCGAGGCGGGCGCGCACGTCAACATGCAGGGCTGGACGCCCCTGATCTACGCGGCCTTCAATGGCCATGCGCCGGTCGTGGCCTATCTGCTGGAACATGGCGCGCAGGTCGACGCCGCCAGCGAGAACGGCATGACGGCTGCCATCGCCGCCGCCCGTGGCGGTCATCTCGAAGTCCTGAAACTCCTGGTCGCCGCCGGGGCCGACCTGAACAAGAAAACAGAAGCCAGCGAAACCGCGCTGGACTGGGCGCTCCGCACCCAGAACAGCCAGGCGGCAGAATTCCTGCGCGCCCAGGGCGTCGAAGAATCCCCCGCCAGCACCGGGATGCGATAGTAGAGACGCCGTTGCTGGATGTAACTTTTGCGCACCGGAATCAAGAAGCCGGAACCCGCCAGTCGGCGCGCTGCGTCTGGTTATCAACTTGCCTGATGAACAATTCAGGGTGTTGGGCATACCATGCTTCAAGGGCTTCAATGGGAGAGCGATGTCCGATGGCCTGTTGCGGGATGATGTGGTTGTACGCCAGGAGATAATCCTGCAAGGTCCGCTCAAGTTCGGCGGCGCTCCCGAAGCGTGTTTGCTGGCACAGTTCGCTGATGCGGCCATTGAAGCGCTCAACCATGTCGTTTGTCTGGGGATGGCGCGGCGGGATGAGGCGGTGGTCAATGTGGGCGCTGACGCAGGCCCGGTCGAAGGCATGTGTGCCGGAAGGCTGCTTTTGCCGGGAAGTGAAGCGGTCGGTAAATTGCGCGCCATTGTCCGTCAGGATCGTGCGGATGCGAATCGGGCACTCCGCTTGCAGGCGTTTGAGGAAATCCAGGCTGCTTGCTTCGCTCTGGTCATCGTAGATGCGCAGGAAAACCCAGCGGCTGGCGCGGTCAATGGCGACGAAGAGATAACGCCGAGATATTTCGTCCGGCATCTTGGGCAGATATTCGATGTCAATATGGATGAACCCTGGCGCGTATTCCTTGAAGCCCTTCTTCCGGGCAGCCGTATCCTTCTCTTCCACCGCCTTGGCGCGAGCAGCGGCGAGGGCGCGCAGACTGCCCAGCCCTTCGCGTTGCAGGAGCCGGTTCAGGCCGGAGCGCGACACATCGGGATTGATGAAGCGTCGAGTGACGACCAGCAGGTCATCCAGGGGCAATTCCAGCAGACGGCGCAGTTCGACGACGATCAGTTCCTGCGCGGCGGAGAGTGTGGTATGCAAGGTGTGCGCCCGATGCGAACGGTCTTCCACATCC
>JAISLJ010000070.1 GCA_031290955.1 Zoogloeaceae bacterium
TCCGCCGCCGCATGCCAATTGCCTACGGGCTACGCCCTCCGGCAATTGGCATACGGCACAAAAAAGCGGACAATTTGAAAATCATGAAAGCGGACAGATTCAAAAGCTCGTAACAGGTCGTCAGGGCAATCGTATTTAGTCTTCACAATGCGGGCGTTGCCGCCGAAGACCGCGTTCAATTTGGCATACGCCTGCTCCATGCCCATGAGCGGGTCTTCGCTTTCCTTCTTGGCTTCCAGCACGGCGACGGGCAGGGGTTTGGGCATGTCGCCCACCTGTATGCACAAGAGGTAATCGGCGCGTCCCGCGCCCCTGCGCCGACGCCCTTGCTTGCATTTGTCCGGGAAGTCCCGATGGCTGACCACGTTTTTAAATTACGCATCCCTGACCAGAGATTGCGTTGGAAGGTGGGAAAGCCACGGCATTCCGAAGACATTGATTTGTACGTTATCATACGATCCGGCTCTTTACGATTTGGGCGGGAAGAGTGAGCATGATCGAGGCGAGTTGTTGTCACATCATCGGGTCGGCGATTGCCGTCTGCAAGACCCTGCCACCATCCGGATTTCGTAGAGTCGGCATTCCAGCGCGCCGTTGAAGAGCGGAGTGCGGCGTTTGGGAGAGAGGCGCAGGAGCTTGGGAAAGCGCGTGTCCGCCGTCAGGAAGCAGGCGGTCCAGCCCGCGAAATGGCGTTTCAGTGTGCTCCCCAGGGCCGGGTAGAGTTCCGCCAGGTGATTGAGGTCGCCGATCCGCTCGCCATAGGGCGGGTTGGCGACGAGGATGCCAGTGGGTACACTGTCAGGCACACTTCCCGGCACGGCAGGCTCCGGGGGGCGACAGGCCAGGATATCTCGCCGTTCTACGCGCACAAGGTGATCCAGTCCGGCATCTTCCAGGTTTCTTCGCGTGGCGCGCACGGCGCGCATGTCGATGTCGCTGGCAAAGATGCAGGGCGGCCCCGCCGCTTCCCGGATGTTGGCGAGCGCGGCATTGCGCAATGCCTGCCAGCGTTCGGGCACAAAACCGTTCAGGGCCTCAAAACCGAAGCGCACCCGTTCCAGTCCGGGGGGGCGTCCGAGCGTCATGGCGGCGGCTTCGAGCGCAAAGGTGCCGCTGCCGCACATGGGATCCAGGAGGGGAATGCCGGGCCGCCATCCGGAAAGTTTCAGGATGCCGGCGGCCAGGTTTTCCTTCAATGGCGCGTCGACGTTGGCGTGGCGCAGGCCCCGCTGCCACAGGGGCGCGCCGGATGTATCCAGGTAGAGTGTGCAGTGCTGTTGGGTGAGAAAGGCGTGGATGCGCACTTCCGGCGCGTGCGTGTCGATGCTGGGACGCTCTCCCAGACGGGCGCGGAAACGATCACAGACGGCATCCTTGATGCGCAGGGTGACGAAATCGAGACTCTTGAGCGGGGCGCGGATGGCCGTGGTTTCGACCCGGAAGGTGCGGGAAAGGTCGAAATGCTTTTCCCATGCCAGCGCCAGCGCCGCACGGTAGATGTCTTCTTCCGCATGATAAACGCTTTCTTGCAGACGCCAGAGGATGCGGGTGGCGATGCGCGATTCCAGGTTCATCCGCCAGCAAAGCGGCCAGTCGCCGGAAAAGCCGACGCCGCCGGGCGCGGCGCGGATGCTGCTGGCTCCGGCGGCGGTCAGTTCTTCGACGAGCAGTCCTTCCAGACCTCGCGGACAAGATGCGAAAAAGGTTTCCATCGGAACGCTTCCGCAAGCTAGAAAGGCTTGAGGACAACGAGGAATACGACCGCAAACAGGAGGAGGGTCGGCGCTTCATTGAAGAACCGATACCAGATGTGCGAGCGGTGGTTCTTGCCTGCCGAGAAATCGCGCAGGAGGCGACCGCAATAGAAATGATAGACGACAAGGCCCGCCACCAGCGTGAGCTTGGCATGCAGCCAGCCGCCGGAGATCGAGAAGCCCAGCCACAGCCCCAGGCCGGTGAGGAGGACGAGGATGCCCAATGGCGTCATGAAGCGGTAGAGTTTTCGCGCCATGAGGAGCAGGCGTTCCCGTTCCGCCGTGCTTGCGGCGGGCGCCAGCGCGAGGTTGACGAAGAGGCGCGGCAGGTAGAACAGCCCCGCGAACCAGGAAACAACAAGACAAATGTGCAGGGCCTTGAGGGAGAGGTAGAGCATGGCGCGCCTCGGGGAGTATGACGGGGAAGGGGGCAACTGTGGTTTTGCCGCTGGATCAGCGTGCCGGGTTTTCTTGCGGCGGATTCGTTCGCGGATCGGGCGGCAGCGCGCGGCTCAGGCTGACGCGCGTTGGATAGGCAATCTCCGCGCCGTGCCGCTCGATGATGTCGGCGATCCTGAGCAGCACATCCTGCTTGATTTCGTGGAAATCCACCCAGACCGTGGTGCGGGTGAAGGTATAGACGAGGATATCCAGCGAAAAATCGTTGAACTGGTTGAAATTCACAATCAGGGTCTGGTTCTGGTCGATTTCCGGATGCGCCATCAGCATGGCGCGGATATCGGCGACGACCTCCCGAACTACGCTGATATCATCGTAGCGCAGGCCGATGGTCTCGTTGATGCGGCGGTTGCTCATGCGAGACGGGTTCTCGACCGAGATCTGGGTGAAAATGGCGTTGGGCACATACAGCGGTCGCTTGTCAAAGGTGCGGATGCGCGTGAGCCGCCAGCCGATTTCCTCCACCGTGCCCTCGATCTGCTTTTCAGAAGAGCGAATCCAGTCGCCGATGGCAAACGGACGGTCAAAATAGATCATCAGGCTGCCGAAGAAATTGGCGAGAAGATCCTTGGCGGCGAAACCGACGGCAATCCCGCCAATCCCGCCGAAGGCCAGCGCCCCGGAAATCGAGAAACCCAGGCTTTGCAGGCCGACCAGGGTGGCGATGATGAGCACGGAGACGTGCAGGAGTTTGCTGACAGCGTCAAGCGTGGTGCGGTCGATGGATTCGCCGCGCTGGGCGCGCTGCGCGATGATGGCATCCTCGGCCCGGTTGATGAAGGAGAGCAGGAACCAGCTCAGGCAGGCGATGACGCCGATGGTGCGCACTGTGGGAATGGCCGTGAAGATGGGAATTTCCTTTTGCTCCGCGATGATCTCGCCCACGAAGGCAAGGCCCGCCAGCCAGGCGAGGAGGGAAGCCGGACGCCGCGCCGCCGTGATGAAAGCGGTATCCCACGGTGTGACCGTGCGCTGGCTTTTGTGCTCTAGGCGAAACAGGAGTCGGCGCAAGGCGAAGTTGAAGAGAATGACCGCGATGATGACGAACAATACGTAGAGCGCCAGCGTCATGTCCGGATCGCCGCCATCCAGTTGGTTGAGCCAGGTTTTCAGGGATTCCATGTTCGCTTTCGCCAGAGACGCCCCGCAAACGCGAACCGCCACCCGGCATTCTTGGAGTAGTCGGGAAGTATGTGATTCTAGCAGGCAGTCCTGGTTTTTGCGGGAATCTCGTTCTCCCGCGAATGCGACGAGATGATCCGGAAGGATTTTACGGGCGGCGATATTGCGGACAGCAAAGGGGATTGCCGCATTGCTGCGCTTCGCGCCGGAAGGCGTCCCGTCCTCTCTCCGGGGCGTCCTGCGGATGGCAATGCCGGCAAGAACTCATGCAAGGACTGAAAAACGCATGTTTCATGTCAGAAACTCGGGTTTTCACGCCTGCCGGCACATGTAAAATCTATCAGCTTCTAGTTGGCGACCTGGTTTTGTCACGTTGTGAGAAGACTGGTCAACAAGGTTATCGCCGGGTGACGAAAAAATTCGAGCACGAGTGCGAGGGACAGTGTGTCATTGACTATGTCAGTGAAAACGGGGTCGAAGGTGCTGTTTACACGACAGACGAGCATCCCTTCCGGGTCGACGGGATCGGCTGGGTTCCGGCGGGCGAGTTGAAAGTGGGGCAGAAGCTTCTGATCATTGATCCATTCGTGGACCCTAATGATGAAAATCTGACGACACGGCTTATCAAATCCGGCAAGTTGAGCACGGCGGAAATTACCGGGATACGCCGGGAAAACACTGTTGTGTATCTGTCAGACGGCATCTGTAAAAGTACCGTTTACAACATCGAGGTCGAGGAATTCCACACCTATTTTGTAGAACTGTGTGGCATATTGGTACATGACACTAAATAAATATGCTGCGTCCTTCTCTTCCTACCTGTCGCATCCCGCCTCGGATTGCGCCGGGCGGGAACTCAATCATCCCAGATCGCATCGCAAACCCATGTCAGCGCCTCGGGCGAGAGGCGGTTAAGCAGGATGCAGTCGAAGCGGCAGGGCGTATCGCCGTGCGTGGCGAGCCAGTGCCGCGCTGCGAGCAACAGGCGGCGACGCTTCGCTTCGGTGATGCTCGCGCCCGCGCCGCCAAAACGCGCGGAACGCCGCAGGCGTACTTCCACGAAAACAGTGACCCGGCCTTCGCGGGCAACCAAGTCGATTTCCCCGCCCTTGACCCGATAATTGCGCGCCAGGATCTTCATCCCCCGTTCGATGAGAAAGTCTGCTGCCAGCGCCTCGGCGCGCGCGCCATCTGTGATTTCTTTCGCCAAATCCGGCATGGAAAGTCCCCAGGACAAAAACAATGACAAAACCACGCGCCATTGTATGCGCTCCTCGTCCCTTTGGGGAATCCCCGCGAGTACAGGTGTAGCGAGCTTCCTATCTGTCCACCTTTGTAGCGCGATAGTTGTCCGGTCGTCATAGTATCTCCCTGGGAATTCCAAGGAGGGTTGAGATGAAGCGGACGCTCGTGCAGGAAGAG
>JAISLJ010000071.1 GCA_031290955.1 Zoogloeaceae bacterium
TTGGCGGCGGGTTTGGCGGTATCCAGCCCGGCGGCGAAATAGTTGCGGGATTCCCATTCGGGGTACCAGCGACGTTCAATGTCCGCCGGTTCAAAACTCTTGGCAAGTTCCATGATGGAGAAGGGGGGAAAGGCGAAAAGTCTGGCATTATACCTGCCTTGCGGAAAGTGAATCTGCAAACGGCAATCCGCGACAGGACGATCTGTCGGGTTCGCAAGGGACATGCCCGAACTTCTCCGCCCTGCGCAAACAAGAGAAGCCTTGCGCGCTGCTTTTCACCTGCCCACGACCGGAAAAACATCACCTTGCGCGGCAAATCGCAAGAGGACGCGGAAAGCGTTCCGCTTTCCGCGTCAATCGCCCGGATTTTGCGTACAATGCGATTTCCGCCTGCAATTGTTGCCGTTTCCGCCGCAACAAACATCGGTCGGGAAGCTCCCCGCGCGGAGGATCATTTGGCTTGGAAGGGACGCAACCCTTTCCATGTTGTGTTGCCCGGTCACGGGCCTGGATTGAAACAAACAAACGTACATGTCTGCTTGTCTCTTCATCGTCACCGCGGCATCGGGCGCGGGAAAGACCACGCTGGTGCGGGGCCTGCTTGCCCAAGAGGCGGGCGTCGCCCTTTCCATTTCCCACACCACGCGCCCGCCACGGCCAAGCGAGGCGGATGGTCGGGAATACCATTTCGTCGACACCGAGCGTTTCCACGCCCTGATGACGGCAGGGGAATTCCTTGAGCACGCGCTGGTGCACGGCAACCACTACGGCACCTCGCGGCGCTGGATCGAGGCCCGGCTTGCCGCCGGGGAGGACGTGCTCCTGGAAATCGACTGGCAGGGCGCACAACAGGTGCGGCGCGTCTTTTCTGAAGCCATCGGCATCTTCATCCTGCCGCCCTCGCTGGAAGCCCTGGCCCAGCGCCTTGCCGGGCGCGGCATGGACAGCGCGGAAGTCATCGCCCGCCGCCTCGCCGCGGCGCGCGCGGAAATGCGCCATGTGCATGACTTTCACTATGTTATCATTAACGATGATTTGCAAATCGCGGTTCAGGATCTGGCGCGTATCGTGCGCGCCAGCCGCCTGGCGCGGCCTCTCACGCTCGCCAGCCAGCGCGCGCGCCATGCCGCCCTGTTCGCGGAACTCACCTGAAGCGGATCCGGCAAACCTGCCCGAATCTTTCAACCGGAGGAAACCCATCATGGCCCGCATTACTGTGGAAGACTGTTTGAAGCACATTCCCAACCGCTTCGAGATGACGCTCTCCGCCGCGCACCGGGCGCGGCAACTGCTTTCCGGCTCCGCGCCGCTGCTTGACCCGGAAAAGGACAAACCGACTGTCATTGCCCTGCGCGAAATCGCCGAAGGCCGGGTCGGGCGGGAAATCCTGAACCGCGGTCACGCCTGAGATTCGGACGATTCCTTTTCCCCGGCCCGCATCATGGAAAGCGTACTCTCCCCCGCGCGGCCTGCCGAAGCCGGGCAGGGCAGCCCGGAAGCCGCCATCCTGCCCGGTCAACCCGGCTCGCGACCCGGAAACTATGCCCTGCCGCAGGACGACCCGGCCTACCGGGTGTTCCTGGATAGCCTCGACTACCTGCCGCCGGAAGAGATTGCGCGGATCAAACGGGCGGTGTTCTTTTCCGACCGGGCGCACCAGCATCAGGTGCGGCTCTCCGGCGAACCCTACATCACGCACCCGCTGTGTGTTGCGGGAGCCATCGCCGACTGGCGCATGGACGCGGACTCCATCTGCGCCGCCCTGCTCCACGATGTGCTGGAGGATACCGTCACCCAGAAGGCGGAACTGGCCGAACTTTTTGGCGCAGGCGTGGCCGAACTGGTGGATGGCCTCTCCAAGCTTGACCGCATCGAATTCAATTCCCATCAGGAAGCGCAGGCGGAGAACTTCCGCAAGATGCTCCTCGCCATGGCGCGTGACCTGCGCGTGGTGCTCATCAAACTTGCCGACCGGCACCACAACCTGCAAACCATGTCCGCCGTGCGCCCGGACAAGCGGCGGCGCATCGCCTACGAGACCATGGAAATCTACGCGCCCATCGCCAACCGGCTGGGCCTGAACACGCTCTTCCAGGAACTCCAGGATATTTCCTTTCGCCTCATCCATCCCGCACGCGCCAGGATATTGGCCAAGGCCTTGCAGACGGCCTACGGCACACGCCGCGAACTGTTCCAGGATATCCTTGACGGCATCACCGCCAAGATGCGCGATGCCGAGCTGTTCGCGCAGGTTTCCGGGCGCACGAAAAGCCTCTACTCGATCTACGCCAAGATGAAGGAAAAGCACCAGCATTTCTCGCAGGTGCGGGATATCTACGGCTTTCGCGTCATCGTTCATGACATTCCCTCCTGCTACCTCGCCCTGGGCGCCCTGCACGCCCTCTACAAGCCGGTGCAGGGCGCTTTCAAGGATTACATCGCCATTCCCAAGGCCAATGGTTACCAGTCGCTGCACACCTCGCTCATCGGCCCGAACGGCTCGCCCGTGGAAGTGCAGATTCGCACCGAGGAAATGCACCATGTGGCGCAGGAGGGCGTGGCTTCCCACTGGCTGTACAAGGATGCCGGGCACAGCGGCGCGGATTTGCAGATTCGCACCCACAAATGGCTGCATTCCCTCCTGGAGATGCAAAGTGGGGATTCCTCCGAATTCTTCGAGAACGTGAAGATCGACCTCTTCCCCGACGAGGTGTACGTCTTCACCCCCAAGGGACGCATCATCTCCTTGCCGCACGGGGCAACGCCGGTGGATATGGCCTACGCCATCCATACCGATGTGGGCAACTGTTGCTACGCTGCCCGCATCAACCACGAACCCGCGCCGCTGCGCACGGAACTGAAGAATGGCGACCTCGTGGAGATCATCACCGCCGCGCACGCCAACCCGAATCCGGCCTGGCTCTCCTACGTGAAGAGTGGCCGGGCGCGCAGCAAGATCCGCCATTTCCTGCGCACCGTGCAAAACGAGGAATCCGCGACCCTGGGCGAACGGCTCCTGGAGCAGGAACTGCAAGGCCTGGGCATCCGCCAGCCGGACATTCCCGCCTCCGCCTGGGAACGGCTGCTTGCGATGGTCGGCAGCCATTCCATCAAGGAAATCTTCACGGACATCGGCCTGGGCCGCCGCTTGGCCGCCGTGGTGGCCCGGCGCCTCCTCACCGACGACGCCATCACCGTGCCCGCCACGCCGGGGGCGCTCATCATCCGCGGCACGGAGGGCATGGCAATCCAGCTTGCCCGATGTTGCCAGCCGATTCCGGGCGACCCGATCATCGGTTCCATCCTGAGCGGTCGCGGTCTTGTCGTGCATACCCACGATTGCCCGACCATTCGCAAGATGCGCTCCCGCCAGCCCAACAAGTGGATCGACGTGGAATGGGAACCCTCGCCGGGCAGCCTCTTCGACGTGCGCATCGACGTGCGGGTGAAATCCGCCCGCGGCATTCTGGCGCAGATTGCCTCCGGCATCAACCAGAGCGGCGCCAACATCGAGAACGTCATCATGGATCGAGACGCGGAAAAGCAGTTCATCCTCATGCACTTCACCCTCCAGGTCGGCAGCCGCCTGCATCTGGCGCAGGTGATGCGCACCCTGCGGCGGCTTCCGGAAGTGATCCGCATCAATCGTGTGCGGCCAGGGGGCGAGGCATGAAGGTGCTCGTGCTGGGCGCGGGCGTCATCGGCACGACGAGCGCCTGGTATCTGCGCGCGGCGGGTTGCGAAGTGACCGTCTGCGAACGCCGCGAGGCGGCGGGGCTGGAGACGAGCTTTGCCAACGGCGGCCAGATTTCCGTCTCGCATGCCGAACCCTGGGCCAATCCGCACGCGCTGCCGCAAATCCTCTCCTGGCTGGGGAAGGAGGATTCACCCATTCTGTTCCGTCCGCGCTTCGACATGGCGCTGCTGCGCTGGGGCTGCCAGTTCCTGGGGAATTGCCTGCCCGGACGCGCGCGGGAGAATGTTCGCGCCATCGTGTGCCTGGCCCTCTACAGCCGCGCCCGGCTGCAGGCGCTGCGGGAAACATTGCGCGTGGCAAGCGGCGAGGATTTCGGCAAGCGTTATGACGCGCTGGAGAAGGGCATCCTGCATCTTTACACCGACCGCCGCGAATTTGCCCGCGCCGTGGAGGCCGCCCGCCTGATGCGCGATTTCGGGCTAGAGCGCGTGCCGCTCGGCGTGGACGCCGCCATCGCCCTGGAACCGGCGCTCTCCGACATGCGCCCCCTGCTCGTGGGCGGCGACTACACCGCCGAAGACGAATCCGGCGACGCGCACCGCTTCACGCAGGCGCTGGCGGCGCGGGCGGCGGCGGCGGGCGTCGTGTTCCGTTACGGCGCGGAAATCAGCGGCCTGCACGAAGAAAAAGGGCGAGTGCGCGGCGCGCGGCTGAAGAGCGGCGAAATCCTAACGGCGGACGCCACGGTGCTGGCGCTGGGGAGTTTTTCCGCGCCCTTCCTGCGGCCTTGCGGCATTCGCCTGCCGGTCTATCCGGCCAAGGGCTATTCCGTCACGCTGGATTTGACGGCGGATGCGGTCGCGCCCACGGTGAGCCTGACCGACGACGGTCACAAGATTGTCTTTTCCCGTCTGGGCGAGCGCCTGCGCGTTGCCGGGACGGCCGAATTCAACGGTTTCAATCTCGACCTGAACCCGGTGCGCTGCGCGGCGCTGCTCGCCCGCGCCCAAACGCTCTTTCCCCGCCTTGCCTTCCGGGGGGAACCGCAATATTGGTGCGGCCTGCGGCCCGCGACGCCCTCCAATGTCCCCCTGATCGGACCAGGCGCGCGTCCCGGCCTGTGGCTCAACACCGGCCACGGCACCCTGGGCTGGACAATGGCCTGCGGCTCCGCCGCCGCCCTGACCGACCTGATCCAAGGCCGCCGCCCGGAACCGGCTTTCCCATTCCTGCGCGGCGGCGAAGGGGCGTAGTTTTCGGGATGGCAGCAGGAAAACTTCCTGCCGCGAAACGAAACTTTTATGGTTTCAGGCGTGTTGCCAGACGCGCCTGTCGCATTTCAAATGGTTATAAACCTCGGTGACGAACCATCTCTCCGTTCCGCATCTTCTCAACCAGATTCCCTCGTTCGTCGTAGCGGTAATGCGTCCCGGCGTCATCTCGCGCAACCAAGGATACGCCGGACAGCGGGAAGAAAATTTGTTCGCATCACATGGTCGTACATGGTCGTGGCGGCGCTGTTACGAGCTTTTGAATCTGTCCGCTTTCATGATTTTCAAATTGTCCGCTTTTTTGTGCCGTATGCCAATTGCCGGAGGGCGTAGCCCGTAGGCAATTGGCATGCGGCGGCGGA